>DATGFB010000036.1:0-2358 GCA_035309605.1 Jatrophihabitantaceae bacterium | reverse complement strand
ACCTCGTCGGCAAGGTCGAGGCCGGCATTCCCGAGGACGACCCGCGTAACGCGGCGACCATCGCCGACAACGTCGGCGACAACGTCGGCGACTGCGCCGGCATGGCAGCAGACCTGTTCGAGTCGTACGCGGTCACGCTCGTCGCGGCGCTCATCCTCGGCCAGACCGCGTTCGGCGCGAAGGGCCTGATGATGCCGCTCATCATCGGCGGCATCGGCATCATCAGCTCCGTCGTCGGCATCCTCGCGACGAGACTGCGCGCGTCCGACCGCAACGGTCTCGTACCCATCAACCGCGGCTTCTTCATCTCCGCCGCCACCTCGCTCGTGCTCGTGGCGATCGCCGCGTTCACGTTCCTGCCGACCAAGTTCTCGAAGTTCGGCCCGGGCTTCGAGAGCAGCGGCAACCCGGCGGTCATCGCATTCGTCGCAGTGCTGCTCGGCATCGTGCTCGCGGTGATCATCCAGCAGCTGACCGGCTACTTCACCGACACGATCCGCCGCCCCGTCAAGGACGTCGCCAAGACGTCGCTCACCGGCCCGGCGACCGTCATCCTGTCCGGCATCGCACTCGGTCTCGAGTCCGCCGTGTACACGGCGATCCTCATCGCGCTCGCGGTGTTCGGCGCGTTCCTGCTCGGCAGCGGCTCGATCGGCGTCGCGCTGTTCGCGGTCGCCCTGGCCGGCTGCGGGCTGCTCACCACCGCGGGCGTGATCGTGTCGATGGACACGTTCGGCCCGGTCAGCGACAACGCGCAGGGCGTGGCCGAGATGAGCGGTGACATCGACGAGCAGGGTGCGCGCGTCCTGACCGACCTCGACGCCGTCGGCAACACGACGAAGGCGATCACCAAGGGCATCGCGATCGCGACCGCCGTGCTCGCGGCCACCGCACTGTTCGGCTCGTTCGCGGACGCGATCTCGACCGCGATCGCCAAGACCAAGGCGATCCCGGGCGCGAAGAACTACGCGTTCATCACCGACCTGACGCATCCGAACAACCTCGTCGGCGTCATCATCGGCGCGTCCGTCGTGTTCCTGTTCGCGGGCCTGGCGATCAGCGCGGTCGGACGCGCAGCCGGACGTGTCGTGTTCGAGGTGCGCGAGCAGTTCCGCACCAAGCCCGGGATCATGGACTTCACCGAGAAGCCCGACTACAGCAAGGTCGTCGACATCTGCACGCGTGACTCGCTGCGCGAGCTCGCGACGCCGGGTCTGCTCGCGATCTTCGCCCCGATCTGTGTCGGCTTCGCGTTCGGCGTCGCGCCGCTCGCCGGTTATCTGACGGGTGCGATCGCGGCAGGCGTGCTGATGGCGGTGTTCCTCGCGAACTCCGGCGGCGCGTGGGACAACGCGAAGAAGATGGTCGAGGACGGCAACTACGGCGGCAAGCGCAGTGAGGCACACGCCGCCACCGTCATCGGTGACACCGTCGGCGACCCGTTCAAGGACACCGCCGGCCCCGCGATCAACCCGCTCATCAAGGTGATGAACCTGGTGTCGGTGCTCATCGCGCCCGCGATCGTGAAGTTCAGCATCGGCAAGGACGCCTCGACCGCCGTGCGCGTGATCATCGCGGTCGTCGCGTTCGCCATCATCGCGACCGCCGTCATCGTGTCCAAGCGCCGCGTCGTCTCGATGGGCGACACCCCGGCAGACAGAGAGCCCATTAACGCGGCCGCATAGCGGCCGCACCCCGGCGCGCTCTCGCGCGCCGGGGTCTTTGTGTCCAAGGTGGCGCTTCGCGCCACATGCGCAAGCGCCTTTGGCGCGCGCATGGACACGCTCTTCGCGCGAGCGCTCATCGCCCGGTGGTTGGCTTAGTCGTGGTCACCTTTTGCCTTTAGCTCCCAACGTGAGCACCCTGAGCCGCTCACGACGCGATGAGCGCTCGCGCGAAGAGCCGTGGCCCGCGCGTGGCCCGGGAGGGCCACTTGCGCGTTGCGGCGCGCAGCGCCGCGTGGCCACAACCGCGCGGCGGAGGTGCGCATCGGCGCGAAGCGTCGATGATTAGACGGTGACCGTTCAGTTCTCCTTGTTCGGGGCGGCGGCTGCGGAGCCGTCGCTCGACGATCTGGACGGTGTGCTGCTCGCGGGCGGGCATTGGGTGCGGGCGCTGGGCGGTGCACGGCTGTCGGTCGTCGTTGCCGATCAGTGGCGAGCCGAAGCGCTCGCCGAGTCGTTCGAGGTGCGCGGGCTGGGCGTCGACGACGCGATCGTCCCGGCGGAGGGCGGCTTCGCGGCGCGCACCGCGTTCACACCCGAACTGCTCGAGCACGCGATGCGCTGGACGCGCGGTGCGAACCAGGACGTGCCGCACGATTTCGCGTTGACCGCCGGCGGCCTGCGCCTGTGGGCG
>DATGFB010000035.1:0-3343 GCA_035309605.1 Jatrophihabitantaceae bacterium | reverse complement strand
CGAGCGCACCGAGGAACCGCATCGCGTACAACCGCTCGCCGTTGCCGAGACCGGTAACTGTGCCGGTCACCTTCAACGTGTCGTCGTCGAGCACCGTGACGGCGCTGCTCATCTGGGAGTTGCGTCCGCCGCCGGGCGCCGTCGCCAAGCCGCCCTGGTTCACGCCGGCGGGTAGGCCGCCCGGCATCACGGCGCCGCCACTCACCTGCGACGGATACGTCGTCGTCGCGACGCGAAGGTGGTTGGCGTAGTCCGACAGCGAGTACTGACTCAGCAGCGACCCCTGAACGCTGCCCGAGCCGAGATACGTCGGCTTGCCGGTCCCGCTGATGTCGAACCGATGGATCTGCGTCTGCGAACTCTGTCCCGACGCGCCCTCGCACCAGATGCAGTTCGGGTTGCTCGCGACGTACAGGCTGGTGGCCGTGGCGTAGACCGTGTCGCCGTCGGCGGCGAGGCTCACCGGCCGCGGGTCGGCACCCGGCTGCGCGGGGTCGAGCGTGTAGATCGTCACCATCGACGCGGCCGTGTAGTCCTTCGGATGGCTGACCGCGGCGCACGGTACGGAGTGCGGAGCGTTGCCGACGGTGTAGGTCGGCAGCCAGTCCGCGAGCGGCGCCTTGCCGAGCGCGGCGCGGGACTGTGCGCTGGGCTGCCCGCTGTTGCCGTACTCGATCGGCGGCACGCTCGGGCGGCTGGACACGACGAGACGGGCAGTCGAACCGACCATGCGCGCGTCGAGCACTTGACCGTCGGCCTGCATCGTGCCGGTGACCTTCGGCGAATCGGCCAGGTCGACGTACAGGACACTCGAGCGCCCGACGGTTGACTGGGGCAGGCCCTCGTACGGGACAGGGGTGACCGGGCCGCCGTACACGGGGTACGTGTTCGAGGCACTCAGGATCACGATCGCGTGATCGCCCGACGCCAGCAGTTGCGCACCCTGCCAACCGGAGTAGAGCGTGAGATTGAGCGTGCCGGTGATCGCGTGCGTCGACGCGTCGATGACGCGCAACTTGCCGCCGGTCACGGTGAGCACGCGGTTGCCGTCGGTCTTGACGATGTCCGGCTCGTCGACGCCTTTCTCCTGCACGTTCGTCGTCGACGTCTGATCGCCCTCGGCGCCCGAGGAGACGCTCATCTTCCCTTCCGCCGGCACGGCCGCCGAGGGCACAGCTGCGTCTGCGACACCGTTGCGAATGCCCCCGTATCCGCCCATGAAGGCGCCGGGGTGCGCGATCGCGTGCGAGCGCAGGCCGCTGAGCAGCGCGGCACACGAGGTGAACGGTTCGAGCAGCTGTGCTGCCGGGCGCAGCGCGAGGTGCGGGGGCAGTGTTGTTTCATTTGTGCCCGGCGCCGTGATCGGCGTCGAGACCGCGGACGCGACGAGCACCGCCGCGGCGCTGCCGGCAATCGCGACTGCGGGGAGCAGCATCCAGCGCCGCGCGCGGCGTGCGGCCCGCACATGCAGTGCGCGACGGTGGATCGCATTCAGTGCCTCGTCGCCGTCGGCGGTATCGGCCCAGCCTTCGTCGGCCGCGGTCGGCGGACGGACCCGCCGCAGCCAGCTGGAGAGTTCGTCAGCCACGCAATGCCTCCGCGAACTGCCCGGCAGGGGTGTCCCCGCGGTATCCGGCCGCGTCGAGTGCCGCGGCCAGTCGTTTGCGCGCGCGATGCAGCCGCACCGCGTACGTCGAGGCGGTGCAGTCGAGCGCCTCAGCGGCCTCGCTGGGTGTCAGGTCGTACCAGCCGGTCAGCGTGAGCACCTCGCGATCGCCGGGCGTGAGCGATGCGAGCGTCTGCAGGAACGCCTCTTTGACCTCGGCGAGGTCGGCGTCCGGTTCGTGTGATGCGTCCTCGAGCAGGCGTGCGATCAGCACGTCGTGGCGCTTGTAGCCGCGGTGCTTGTTCGCGAGCAGCCGCCGCGCGGTGCCGAAGAGCCAGCCGATCGGCGGCTGGGGAACATCGCCTGCTTTGCGGAAAGCGGTCACGAACACCTCCTGCAGCACGTCCTGCGCGGTCTGCGCATCGGTTCGGTGCAGCAGGTACGCCAGGACGCGGTCGGCATACGCGCGGAACCAACCGTCGAGCAGCTCCCGGCGGTCGTCGTCCCTCACGGTGGCTCCCTCACCTGACGGCGCTGCACCTTCGACTGGTAGGTGTCCGGATACGGCGCGGGCCTTACAGCCCTCGCCTATCTAGACGCGAGATCCAGCCCGCCACGTTCCGCGGCGTAGGCGGAGCCGTATTCGCCGCTGACCCGGGTCCACCGGCCGGAGCGGTCGACGGTGACCTGTGACCCGCGCGGGACGAACCCCATGCGGACGAGGGAACTTATGGTGCGCAGTTCGATGTTGGCGATCGCACCGGCGTCGTCCGAGACGGTCAGCACGACCGCGTCGAGCAGCGCGTCGGCGACCTCGGCGCGCGGCTGCGCACCCGGCACGCCCTCGCGCTCTGCGGCTTCCTTCAGCGCGAGTGCGCCCGAGCGGACGAGATTGCGCACCACGTCGTCGGGTACCGCGTCGAGGCGGCGCCAGCCGGTGCGCGGCGGCAACGCCCCCCGCCACTGCTCGTCGCGTGGTCGGGGAACGGCTGCATCGGGGTCGTCGAGCCAGGCGAGCACGTCGGAGGCGTTCATCGTGGCGTCCAGGGTGACGTCTGCATCGATGGCGATCGTGCGCGAGACGAGCACGCGGAACGGAAGCGTCACGAAAACGCTGACCGTCTGCGAGCCGGCGCGGATACGGGCGAGCGCGCTCGCGTCGAGGTTGACCGCGCGGCGCAGTACGGGGGCGAGTTCGGCGAGGTGCGCGCGCAGCTCGCCGATCACCGCGTCCGCGTCCCGCCCACCGCGCAAGCCGCCGTCAGTCCCGGCTGAGCTTGCGGTGCGTGACGCGGTGCGGACGGGCGGCCTCGGCACCGAGCCGCTCGACCTTGTTCTTCTCGTACGACTCGAAGTTGCCTTCGAACCAGAACCACTTGGCCGGGTTCTCGTCGTCGCCTTCCCACGCCAGGATGTGCGTCGCGACGCGGTCGAGGAACCACCGGTCGTGGCTCGTGATCACAGCGCAGCCGGGGAACTCGAGCAGTGCGTTTTCGAGTGAACCGAGTGTCTCGACGTCGAGGTCGTTGGTCGGCTCGTCGAGTAGCAACACGTTGCCGCCCTCTTTCAGGGTGAGCGCCAGGTTGAGCCGGTTGCGCTCGCCTCCGGAGAGGATGCCCGCGGGCTTCTGCTGGTCAGGCACCTTGAAGCCGAACGCCGACACGTACGCGCGCGACGGCATCTCGACCTGGCCGACGTTGATGTGGTCGAGTCCGTCGGACACGACCTGCCACACGT
>DATGFB010000034.1:0-4075 GCA_035309605.1 Jatrophihabitantaceae bacterium | reverse complement strand
GGGAGCGGCGCGCCTACCGTCTCGCCGCTGACCAGGTGCACCGCTATCTCGCTGACCAGCCGCTCGTCAACGTCGTCACCGCGGGTTACTGACCCATCGTCATAAACGTGCCGCTGCACAGCGACGGAGCGCTATGACGTTTGCGGGTCAGCGGCGGCGGAGCCGGCGTTGCGGTGCGTGCTTCGGTGTCGGGTCGGCCAACTCGGGCACGTGCCCGTCGCTCGCTCGCGACACCGCGCCGAGGTCGGAAACTCGGACGCAGGGCAACCGGACCGCGCCGTCGGAGAGCACCGCATACACACTGCGGTCATTGACGGACAAACCCTGGATCTCGTCCCACGACAGCAGCCGCTGGCCGAAGATCGCGCGCACCCGGATCCCGCGTGCGCCGACGGTCGTCGCAGTGCGCGCGATGTACAGCGCGGCGAGCAGTGGGATCACCACCACCAATGACTGCGGACCGAGGACGGCCGGCGGGCTCTTGACGCCCTCGTCGGTGAATGCGACGGGCGCCACACAGAACAGCAACAACAGCACGATCAGGTACGCGAGCGACGGCAGCCGGAACGTCCGCTCGGCAGGCGGCGACGTCGGCGAAGACACGGGTTCACGGTAGCCCGTAGGGTTTTCCCGTGAGCACAGCGCAGCCAGGCCCGACCCACCGCAAACCGCACAGCGGCGTCGTCACAGACGGCATCGAGCGTGCCGCGGCACGCGGCATGCTCCGCGCGGTCGGCATGGGCGACGACGACTGGCGCAAGCCGCAGATCGGCGTCGCGTCGTCGTGGAACGAGATCACGCCCTGCAACCTGTCGCTCGACCGGCTCGCGAAGCGGGCCAAGGTCGGCGTACGCGGCGCGGACGGCTTCCCGCTCGAGTTCGGCACGATCTCGGTCAGTGACGGCATCTCGATGGGTCACGACGGCATGCACTACTCGCTCGTGTCTCGCGAGGTGATCGCGGACTCGGTCGAGACCGTCTTCCGCGCCGAGCAACTCGACGGTGCCGTGCTGCTCGCCGGTTGCGACAAGTCGATTCCCGGCATGCTGATGGCCGCCGCGCGACTCGACGTGGCAACCGCGTTCCTCTATGCGGGTTCGACGCTCCCGGGTCGGTACCGGGGCCGGGACGTGACGATCATCGACGCGTTCGAAGCGGTCGGCGCCTGCCTGGCCGGACGCATCACGAGCGACGAGGTTACCGAGATCGAGAAGGCGATCTGCCCCGGCGAAGGCGCGTGCGGCGGGATGTACACCGCGAACACGATGGCGTCGGCGGCAGAAGCGCTCGGCATGTCGCTGCCCGGTTCGGCGGCGCCGCCCGCTCCCGACTCGCGGCGCGACGCGTTCGCCGAGCGCTCGGGCGAGGCCGCCGTGCGTCTCGTCGACTCGGGCATCACCGCGCGCACGATCCTCACGCGAAAGGCGTTCGAGAACGCGATCACCGTCGTCATGGCTCTCGGCGGATCGACCAACGCCGTACTGCATCTGCTCGCGATCGCCAACGAAGCGAAGGTCGACCTGACGCTCGACGACTTCAACCGCATCGGCGACAAGGTGCCGCACCTCGCCGACGTGAAGCCGTTCGGCCGCTACGTCATGACGGACATCGACTCGATCGGCGGTGTGCCCGTCGTCATGAAGGCAATGCTGGACGCGGGCCTGCTGCATGGCGACTGCGTCACGGTCACCGGCCGGACGGTCGCTGAGAACCTTGCCGCCATCGCCCCGCCGGACCCGGACGGCAAGATCATCCACGCTATGGCCGATCCGATTCACCGCACCGGCGGCCTCACGATCCTTCGCGGGTCGCTCGCACCCGACGGTGCCGTGGTCAAGAGCGCGGGCCTGGAGAGCGACCGCTTCGACGGCGTCGCGCGCGTGTTCGACCGCGAGCAGGCCGCGATGGACGCACTTTCGGCGGGAGAACTCTCGCCCGGTGACGTCGTCATCATTCGCTGGGAAGGCCCCAAGGGCGGGCCGGGCATGCGCGAGATGCTCGCGATCACGGCGGCGATCAAGGGCGCCGGACTCGGCAAGGACGTGCTGCTCATCACCGACGGCCGGTTCTCCGGCGGCACCACCGGGCCGTGCATCGGGCACGTCGCACCCGAGGCCGCTGTCGGTGGGCCGATCGCGCTCGTCGAGGACGGTGACCGCATCACGCTCGACATGAGCGAGCGGACGCTCGACCTGCATGTCGACGCCGCAGAACTCGATCGCCGCCGAAGCGAGTGGAAGCCGTTGCCTCCGCATTTCGACTACGGCGTGCTGGGCAAGTACCAGAAACTGGTCGGCTCAGCCGCGACCGGAGCGGTCTGCGGCTGAGCCAATCAGTCGGCCAGGCGGGCCCGACCAGGAGGGGCCGTACCGGTCACGAGCGCCCGGTCCGAGGCACTGTGGCCGGATACGGCCCCGCTCTAGGGGAACGGCGGTGCTTACGGGCGACCGAAGTCGACCGTGATCCACATCTTGTGGTGCGCCGTATCCATCCACACCGTGACGCCGATGTAGGTGAACGATGTATTCAAGATGTTGAGTCGATGCCCGTTGTACGGCGCGACCTCGTTGTACATGAGGTTCTCGACATACTGCGCGCCACGCCAGGTCATGTCCGTGTTGTAGGCGATGTTCTCGCCGATGGTGACCCACGGGTTGAAACCGGCCAGAACCACGCGGCTGCCGAGGTTGGGCTCGGTAGGCAGCTGGTGCGACAGCGTGTTGTACCTGTACATCATCCCGTCGTGCCGGTACGCGGACGTGCGGAGCAGACCGGTGGACGACAGGGCACGGATGCCGTGCGCTGCACGCTCCTGGTTGACCATGAGGGTCAGGTAGCACGCGATATCGCCCGCGGTCGAGTCGGTCGCGGACCAGCTGCCGGCGCAGACCGACGTCGCGGACGTCGGTGAAGCGCTGACTACGAGGCCGAGAGCGCACGCGGACGTGACGAGTACGGCGAGAAGAGCGCGACGCATGCGCGCTGGGAGGGAGAGCATTGAGGACACCGCCTGGTGTGAGACGCGGACTGATTCGTCCCCCGCGTCCCCCGCGGTCCCCTTACAAGGACATTACATCGGACTCGGCCGCAGTACGCAAGTACCTGCGGAGAATTAAATTTGGTACCGGACGAAGGGTCGGAAATGTCGCGTCACAAAGGGCCGGAATCATCGCGTCGCGGACATGCCCCACGGCTCATCTCGATATGTGGGACGATCGTCTCGCGAGGTTGAACGCACTCGCGGGGGCCGTGTAGCGTCTGTCCCGTGCGAACGCTCGTACTCATCACCAGGCGCGTCGGATAGGTCGCCAGACCACTCCACGCGCCCACCCTTCGTGCTCCGGCACGGGGGGTTTTTTGTTGCACATGCCCCGTCCAGCACCGCAAGACAGCAGGAAGTGAGACGCCATGACCGGCACGACCGAGGATGCGAGCGTCACCGGAGCGCAGGCCCTCGTCCGCGCGCTGGAAGAGGTCGGTGCCGACGTCGTATTCGGCATCCCCGGCGGAGCGATCCTGCCTGCCTATGACCCGCTGTACGACTCCACGAGAGTCCGGCACATCCTCGTCCGCCACGAGCAGGGCGCAGGTCATGCCGCAGAGGGGTACGCGCAGGCGACCGGCAAGGTCGGCGTCTGCATAGCCACGTCCGGGCCGGGCGCCACCAACCTCGTCACGCCGATCGCGGACGCGTACATGGACTCGGTGCCGATGGTCGCGATCACCGGTCAGGTGCCCCGTCCGGCGATCGGCACCGACGCATTCCAGGAAGCCGACATCTCCGGCATCACGCTGCCGATCACGAAGCACAACTTCCTCGTGCAGAGCCCGGACGACGTCGCCCAGGCGATCGCCGAGGCGTTCCACCTCGCCTCGACCGGTCGTCCCGGCCCGGTGCTCGTCGACCTGCCCAAGGACGTGCTGCAGGCGCGCACCACGTTCTCGTGGCCGCCACGGATCGATCTGCCCGGCTACCACCCGGTGACGCGACCGCACGGCAAGCAGATTCGCGAGGCCGCGCGGCTGATCAGCACGGCGCGGCGCCCGGTGTTCTACATCGGCGGCGGCGTGCTCA
>DATGFB010000033.1:0-5083 GCA_035309605.1 Jatrophihabitantaceae bacterium | reverse complement strand
GTCGACCTGTTCGGTGGCTACGCGCACCCGACGAGCCCGAGCGGTACGCAGTTCGCGTCGTTCTTCGCCTTCGGCGTGCTGCACGCGCCCCTCGGCGGGCCGCCGGCCTTCTTCATCACGGGGGTCGGCATCGGCTTCGGCATCAACCGCGAGCTGCAGACCCCGGCCATCGACGAGGTCAACACACACCCGTTCATGCAGGCGCTGCGCGCGAGCGGACCGAGCCCCGAGCCGATGAAGCAGTTGCAGGACATGCGCGCGATCGTCGGCCCGCACGAGGGCGAGTTCTGGGTCGCGGCGGGCGTCAGCTTCACCAGCTTCGTGCTGATCACCGGCGAGATCCTGGTGACGGTGCAGTTCGGCGATGGCCTCGAGATCGCCATCTTGGGCCTAGCCCGGGCCCAGCTGCCGACGGCCGACCTCACCCTGGTGTCGATCGAACTCGCGCTGCTCGCGCGGTTCTCGACCAAGGAGGGCCTGCTGCTCGTGCAGGCCCAGCTCACCGAGAACTCGTGGCTGCTCGACAAGTCCGTCCGCCTGACCGGCGGTTTCGCCTTCGCGACGTGGTGGAAGGGCCCGAACTCGGGCCAGTTCGTCATCACCGTGGGCGGCTACCACCCACGCTTCCACCACGACGGCTACCCCGTCGTGCCCCGGGTCGGCCTGAGCTGGCAGCCGGCCGACTTCATCAGCGTCGTCGGCGGCGTGTACTTCGCGCTGTGCTCCGAGGCGATCATGGCCGGCGCCGGACTGCACGTGGCTGCGCACCTCGGGCCCGCCCACGCGACGCTCGACTTCGGCGGCGACGGCATCGTCTTCTTCGACCCGTTCTACTTCGACGTCAGCGTGTACGCCGAAGCGTCGGTAGGCATCACCATCTGGCTGCTGTTCGGCTCGGTGGACATCGACGTCTCGCTCGGGTTCGACGTCGAGGTCGAGGGTCCGCCGATCTACGTGCACGGTTCGTTCTCGGTGTGCGGCGTCGACATCCCGTTCTCGTTCGGCGAGCAGTCCAACCCGGCCGACCGCGCGCTGGGCGCCGGCGACTTCGCGGCCAAGTACCTGCGCGGTGACAACGACGCGCAGGTCGTGCAGGCGGCCCCGCTCAAGGGCGCGCAGACGGCGGGCACGTCGAACGCGCCGCAGTCCGGTGGGGTCGACAAGCCGCCGGACGGCAGCGCCGACCACCCGTTCCGGCTCGTGCCCGAGTTCCTGCTGACGTTCGTCACCACCGCGCCCACGGGGGCACTGGTGCTGACCTGCGCCAACGGGTCGCACACCGCCAACCCGGGTGCGCCGGGCCTCGGCGTCGCGCCGATGTACTCGCCGACGCTCGACTCGACGCTGACCATCGTCGTCACGTCCGATTCGCACCAGCCGTTCGACCTCAACGCCGTCGGCCTGACCGTGCGGCCCGACGCGTCGTTCCCGAAGGGAGTATGGGGCCCGGCGCAGAACCCGCAGGCCAAGACGATCCCGGCCGGTGACACGGTCGACGCCTGCGACGGCCTGACCGTCGACACCACGTTGCCCGCGAGCATGTTCACCGGCGCGCCGCCGATCGACTACCACCAGATCGAGCTACCTCTCACCGGACGCAAGCCGCTGCCATTCGTAACCAACCGCGCCAACACCGACCAGCGCGTGACGGACGCGAAGGCGCTGCGGGACGCCGCGAAGGTGCTGACCGCCGGCAACCCGAACACGGACGAGCGGTTCGTCCGCACTGCGCTCGTGATGTCCGCGGCCGGCACCGGCCTGACCACGGTGTCGTCGCTGCGCGGCGAGCGGACCGCGCCGCCGTCGTTCGGGTCGCTCGCCGACGACCTGGTCGACAGCCCGGACGCCGTCTCGCCGAGCGTGACGCCGGTCGTCGTCGACCGCACGAAGGCGGCGCCGACCCGGTACAACCCGCGCGTCAAGTCGGTTCTGGGGGTGCCGGCTACCCTG
The DNA here is from genome assembly GCA_035309605.1 of Jatrophihabitantaceae bacterium. Classification (GTDB taxonomy): domain Bacteria; phylum Actinomycetota; class Actinomycetes; order Mycobacteriales; family Jatrophihabitantaceae; genus DATGFB01. Next base: position 3,133 of record DATGFB010000033.1, on the reverse strand, counting down.
ACCCTGCCGCGGCAGGCGAACACTACGGTCGCGAAGGTCGGCACTGCGGTGCCACGCGCCACCCCGTCGCTGGCGGGCGTGCGGGCGGTCACCGCGGGCAGTTCGCAGATGGCGCTTCAGGTGATCCCGCGCGCGGCGCAGTCCTCGAAGCTGACCGCGCTGCCCGTCGGCACCGCCCCGTTGACGCGACTGGCGTCGGGCCCGGTCGGCGGGGTCGCCAATGCGCGCCCGGCGCCGACGTCGTCGTCGCGGCTGTCGGCGATGAGCAAGAGCCTCGTCGGCTCGCCCGTGGTCATCGGCGAGGGACGCCGCGGCGCAGCGCCGAAGGCCACAACCGCTCCCGGGGCGATCGTGCACGAGGGGGAGGTCGCGGTTATCACGATCGCCAACCGTCCGACGGGCGACCGCCCCGACACGCTCACCGTGTCCGGCGGCGCGACGCGGGTCATCTGCGTGGCGGCCGGCGGGCAGGTGCTGCTCGACGACCTGACCGGCCTGACCGGACCACAGACCGTGCCGCTGCCGAACGCGACAGAGCGAGTTGCGGTCGTGGCGCTCGGGGCGTCCGCGGCGACCAGCGGGAATGTGCCCGGCTGGTACGCGGGACAGTCGTTGCCGTCGCTCGGCTGGGGCATGGCGTTGGGTGGCGGAGCGGTGGTGACCGCCCAGGGCCACCGCGTGCGTGACAACCGCGAGCGCGCTGACGGCGGTTGGGTGCTCGGACGCGAACTCGTCACGGCGAGCCTGGTCGTCACGTCGTTCACCGACCCGATCGCGGCAGTCGCGATCGTCATCGACGACCAGCTTGGTGGCGACGCGGCCGGTGCGCTGTCGATGCGGCTGGCCGACGCCACGCGGGTGCTCGACGCCGCCGGAGCCGTGCTGCCGCCACAGGTGCTCGTCGACGGGACCCGCTCGATCCTCGTGTACGCCGTCACGACCACAGGACCCAACCCGCGCGTGTTCGTCGATAACCCTTCGAACGGAGAACTCGCAGGCGTGTTCGGCTCGCCGACCGGTGTCGCCGATCTCGCCGCCGTGCTCGCCGCATCGGGTGCCGCGGCCGCGGCGCAGCAGCCGCTGGTCGGCGGGCCGGGGTTGCGCCAGGTGTCCATGGTGCTCGGGGACGGGCCGGTGGACACGGTACTGCCGAAGAAACGCGCGCCCGCGAGGAAAGTCACGACGAAGAAGGCCGCACCGAGGAGGGGGACCACGCGATGACGACGCCGGGATTCTTCGAGCTTTACTCGTCAGCGCGTCCGGCGCTGCCCGCAGGTTCGTATACCGCCGACAGCAGACAGAAACTCGTCGCCCAGACACCGCACGACGGCCCCGCCACCATTCCGGTCGACGACACGCAGTTCCACTTCGACATTGTCGCGCCGCGCTACGTGATGCCGCCGGACCAGATCCTCTCGACGTTCCCTCCCGCGACCTCGCAGGGCGACTGGCGCGAACGGCTACCGCAGATCGTGCTCAAGCGGCGCACCCTGCCCTGGGAGCGCAACCCCGACCAGGCTGTGTTGCCGGAGAACGCGCCGCCGTGGCTGGCCCTCGTCGTGCTCGCCGACGGCGAGGGCCGGCTATCGACCGACGTCGACGTCGCGCAGTGCGTCACGAACGACGTCACGCTGGACGACGAGGCCGACGTGCCGCGCGGCAAGTACCTCGAGGTCACGCAGGACATCGTGCAGAAGGTCTTCCCGTGCCGGGACGAACTCGACCTGCTGTGCCACGTGCGCAAGGTCGACCTGTCCGACACCGAACTGGCCCTGGGCGACGATGACGGCTATCTCGCGGTGATTCTGTCGAACCGCTTGCCGCAACCTGCGGCGCCGAAGACGGCGGACGCCGACGCGACGCCATTGAAGTACACGGCCTACCTCATCAACCTCGAGAAGCAACTCGAAAAGTTGCTGCCGACCGAGCCGAACCCGGTGTTCTCGTTCAATGCCCTCGATGCGACTGCGTTCATCAACCAGGACTTCCTCGCACCCGCGCCTAACGCGACCCTCGACGAACTCGCCATGGGTCTCGGCTCCGGGGTGCAGTTCGCGAAGGGCAGGACGGCCGGCACGACGGAGGTCGCTGCCGGCCCGGTGGCGGGCTCGTCCGAGCTGATCTCCTGGGGGACAGGCAAGGGCGTGGAGGCCGCCGCCGGATCGTGGGCGACCGGGCCGGCGAAGACGGGCGCGGTCGTCTCGCAGGACATCGCGGTCGCCCGTGGGTACAAGGCGGGGCTCAACGCGGGCATCCTGGTGTCGCTGAATCCGGTGTACCGGTTCCCGGTGCTCGTGTCGTGGGACTTCACCTGCACCGGCGACGGCGGTTTCGAGCGCCTGATGAACGCGCTCGAGGTCGGACTGATCGGCACCGAGGACGAGAAGGCGACGAGACCCGGGCCCGAGGTCGCATCCACGGGTCACATCGCGCTGTCGCATCTCACGCGCCGCGGCGAGAGCAACACGGTCTGGTATCGCGGACCGCTGAGCGCTCAGCCGACGGTGCGCACGACCGCGTCCGGGGGTGTATTGCCGCTGGCGCACACCGCCGATCAGTTGCGCAAGCTCGTGCCGGACGGTCGCGAGGACGTCTCGCTCGCGGCTCTGTTCGAGATCGGACGGTTGCTGACGCTGAACAAGCCGATGCTCGTCGCGTCGCTGATGTCGTGGCGCGCGGACCTGTTCGGTGCTGCGCGCGCCCGCGAAATCGCCGACGCGCTGGCGCGGTCGTTCGCCGCGATGATCGGCCTGAGCGCGGCGGGCGGCCGCAACTCGATCGAGGAGCTCCTGCGCACGACGGTCGTGCAGCCCCTCGCGGGCCTGCCGCCGGACACGCTCGCTCCGATCGCCCGCAGTGTAACAACGGCCCGGGTGCCGGACGAACTGTCCCGCATCTCGGCGTCCGCGGTGCTACGCGGGCTCGGCGCCGACCCGAAGCTCGTCGCGACGACGGGCAAGGCGTACGGCGTCGACGGCCTGGGCGCCGTGCCGGTGACCGTCGCGCCAGCACCCACCTCGCCTGCTTCATCCGACACTGTTGCGATCACCGAGCTGCGGCGCACGCTGAACACGCGCCTGGATCAGCTCATGACCAGCACCCTCAAGGCGACGGTGATCGCAAGCAAGGCGTC
>DATGFB010000032.1:0-2346 GCA_035309605.1 Jatrophihabitantaceae bacterium | reverse complement strand
CGGCCGCATCGTCGAGCTCAACGATGACATCGCGTCACGCTGGGGGCCGCGGATCGTCGACCTGCTCCGCATCATCGCGAACGCGATAAAGCAGCATCCGGTCGCATGACCGCTCACCCGGCTCGGACGCAGACGGGGGCGCTGCGACTTCCCGCGGTCGCAGCGCGCCGCCCGCGTCCGGCTGTGGTCCCGATGGCGATCTCGACGGTGCTCCTCGTCGGCGCGATGGTGCTCGCGACCGCCGTGGGGCCGGTCGGGATCGGTGTCGGCAACATCGTCGGCACAATCCTGTCGCATCTGCCTCTGGTGCACGCACACACGTCGGCACCGGCGGTGGATCAAGCGATCGTGTGGGACGTTCGGCTGCCGCGAGTCGTGCTGGCCGCTCTGGTCGGCGCGATGCTCGCGGCGGGCGGCACGTCCTACCAGGGCGTGCTGCGCAACTCGCTCGCCGACCCGTACCTGCTCGGCGTCGCAGCCGGGGCGGGCCTCGGCGCGACGGTGGCGATCATCGCCGGCGCCGACGGCTCGTTCGTACTGCCGGCATGCGCGTTCGTCGGTGCCGTCGTAGCGGTGACGTTGACGTACATCGTCGCGGCGGCCGGCGGAGGGCGCGGTACCGGCTACGCGATCATCCTCGCGGGTGTCGCCATCGCCGCGATGCTGACCGCGGTGCAGACGTACTTGCAACAGCAGCACGCCGAGGAGATCCGCCAGATCTACAACTGGATCCTCGGCAGCTTCTCGGTCGCGAGCTGGTCCGATGTGCGTCTCGTCCTGCCCTATCTCGCCGTGAGTTGCGTGGTGCTGCTCGCGCATCGGCGCATCCTCGACGTGCTGCGCGTCGGCGGCGAGGAGGCGAGCGCGCTGGGTGTGCATCCGGAACGCACTCGGTTGATCATCGTTGCCGCGGCCACGCTCGGTACTGCCGCGGCAGTGTCGGTGAGCGGCCTGATCGGCTTCGTCGGCATCATCGTGCCGCACGCGGTGCGCCTCGCGGCGAGCGCGAGCTATCGCGTCGTGCTGCCGGTCTCGATGGTGAGCGGCGCGGCGTTCATGGTGCTCGCCGACCTGGTGGCGCGCACCGTGCAACAACCGACCGAGATCCCGATCGGTGTCGTGACCGCCGTCGTCGGTGCACCGTTCTTCCTCATCGTGCTCAGGTCGCGCCGCACCCGGCAGGGTGTGCTGTGACCGCGACGCTCGACCTGGAGCGGGTCACCATCCGCTACGACGGGATCGACGCAGTGCGCGGCGTGACCGAGTCGGTGGCTGCCGGTGAGTGGGTCGGCATCATCGGGCCCAACGGTGCCGGCAAGTCCAGCCTGCTGCGCGCGGTCGCACATCTGATCACGTACACGGGCGCGATCCACATCGACGGCGCGGACGCGGCACACATGTCACGCCGGAACAGAGCCAAGCTCATCGCGTACGTGCCACAGCAACCCGAACTGCCGGCCGGCATGTCCGCGCTGGAGTACACGCTGCTCGGCCGTACACCGCACATCCCGTACTTCGGCGTCGAGTCGCCCGAAGACCGCCGGCACTGCCTCGACGTGCTCGATCAGCTGGAGCTCGGCGATCGTGCCGACCGCAACCTCGCCACGCTGTCCGGCGGAGAGTTGCAGCGCGTCGTCCTCGCGCGTGCGCTGTCACAGGACGCGCCGGTGCTGCTGCTCGACGAACCCACGAGTGCGCTCGACCTGGGCCGACGGGTGGACGCGCTCGAGCTCGTCGACGCGCTGCGCCGTGCGCACGGGCTGACTGTGGTGAGCGCCATGCACGACCTCACGCTGGCCGCTCAGTTCGCAGACCGACTCGTCCTGCTGTCCGAAGGCGCGGTGATCGCGTCCGGACCACCGGCCGAAGTGCTGAGCGAAGACGTGCTCTCGGCCTGCTTCGGCGTGCGCGTGCGCGTCATCGCCGACGACGGTGGGCTGCTCGTGGTTCCGCAACGATCCGACGTCCGAACGAGGTGACCGCGAATGGCAACTGCACGCGTTCCGCTCCCGCAGCACGTCGAGCCGACGGTGCGCGCACACGTCGACTCGCGAGTGTTGATCAACACCGGCGACGGCAAAGGCAAGTCGTCTGCGGCGTTCGGCGTCATGGCGCGCGGGTGGGCGCGCGACTGGCGCGTCGGCGTCGTGCAGTTCATGAAGAGCGGAAAGTGGCAGGCCGGCGAGGCCAAGCTCGCCGCGCACCTCGGCATCGACTGGTGGACCCTGGGTGACGGCTTCACCTGGGAGTCGACCGATCTCGACGAGTCGGCGGCCAAGAACGTCCACGCATGGCAGGTCGCGCGCGCGAAGCTCGCGTCCGGCGAGTACGACCTGTTGATCCTCG
>DATGFB010000031.1:0-6118 GCA_035309605.1 Jatrophihabitantaceae bacterium | reverse complement strand
CGCGGAGCCAAGGTGAGCGGCGCGCGGTTCTACTTCCTCACCGGTGCCGGAGCGCAACTCGAGTTCGCGTTGATCAACCTCGCAATGCAGCAGGCGAGTGCTGCCGGCTTCGTGCCGGTGATCGCGCCGTCGCTGGTCAAGCCCGAGATCATGGAGGGCACGGGCTTCCTCGGCGCACATGCGGCCGAGGTGTACCGGCTTGCCGACGACGACCTGTATCTCGTCGGCACGTCCGAGGTCGCGCTTGCCGGCTATCACTCGGACGAGATTCTCGACCCGGCAGAGCTGCCGCTGCGCTATGCGGGCTTCTCGTCATGCTTCCGTCGCGAGGCCGGCTCGTACGGCAAGGACACTCGCGGCATCATCCGGGTGCACTGGTTCGACAAGGTCGAGATGTTCTCCTACGTCGCGCAGGACGACGCTCGCGACGAGCATCAGCGGTTGCTCGCGTGGGAGCGCGAGTTCATCGACAAGCTCGAGTTCGCCTATCGCGTCATCGATGTCGCAGCCGGTGACCTCGGTTCGTCGGCCGCGCGCAAGTTCGACATCGAGGCGTGGTTCCCGTCGCAGGGCACCTATCGCGAACTCACGTCGACGTCGAACTGCACGACGTTCCAGGCGCGGCGACTCAACATCCGCACGCGCGGCGACGCGGGCAACGAGGCCGTCGCCACCCTGAACGGGACGTTGTGCGCGATCGCGCGGACGATCGCCTGCCTGCTCGATCACCATCAGCAGCCCGACGGGTCGGTGTACGTACCGCACGCGCTGCGGCCGTGGCTCGGCGGCCGCGAGCTGCTCGTGCCGCCTTCTTGATCCGGGGCCGGCCGTGACGATTCGGATGGTCGCAACCGATCTCGACGGCACCCTGCTGCACTCCGACGGTTCGGTCTCAGCACGCAGTCGCGACGCGCTGCGCGCCGCGAGCGCCGCAGGCTTGCTCGTCGCGTTCGTCACCGGACGGCCACCGCGTTGGCTCGCCGAGATCGCGGATGCCACCGGGCACACCGGCGTCGCGGTGGGGGCGAACGGCGCCGTGCTGTACGACCTCGAACGCGATGAGACGATCAAGGCGCACTACCTCGCGCCGCACGTGCTAGCAGTGCTCGCAGCCGACCTGCGCGCGGCGTTTCCGTCCGTCACGTTCGCGGTCGAGTACGGCGACAGCTTCGGTGCCGAGCCGGAGTACACGCACGACTGGGCGATCAATCCGCTCGCCGACCGTAACGGCCGCCCGTTGCCGCCGCCGTTCGTCGCGCCGCTCGCGCAGGTGGTGAGCCGGCCCGGTGTCAAGCTGCTCGCGAAGGATCGCGGCGCTGACGTCGACGCGTTCCTCGCGTCGGCCGAGACCATGCTCGCCGGACGCGCGAGCGTCACGCACTCGTCGCGGCACGGGCTGCTCGAGATCGCAGCGCCGCGCGTCACGAAGGCATCGGGACTCGCCGAGCTCGCCGCGTCACACGCCATCGCGCCCGACGAGGTCGTCGCAATCGGCGACATGCCCAACGACATCCCGATGCTCGAGTGGGCCGGACGTTCCTACGCCGTTGCCAACGCACACCCCGCGGTACGCGCGGCAGCGGACAAGGTGATCGGCAGCAACGACGAGGACGCGGTCGCATCCGTCATCGAGCAACTCCTCGGCTGACTGGAGCAGCAACTCCTCCGTTGACTGGTCAGTTAGGGCGTCGACTGGTCACTTATAAGTGACCAGTCGCGCCGCAAGTGACCAGTCAACGGGGTGGGCGCAGCGCGGCGCGGTGGATCTTGCCGCTCGTCGTCTTCGGCAAATCGGCCACGAAGCGCACCAGTCGCGGGTATTTGTACGGCGCGGTCTCGGCCTTGACGTGTTCCTGCAGCTCGCGCGCGAGATCGTCGGACGCGGTGAACCCGGCGCGCAACACGACGACGGCCGTGACCAGCTCGTCGCGCGCCTCGTCCGGCGTGCCTATGACCGCGACTTCGCGGACCGCGGCGTGACCCTGCAACGTCGCTTCGACCTCCGCCGGACCGATGCGGTACCCCGCACTGACGATGACGTCGTCCGCACGCGCCTCGAAGTACAGCCAACCGTCAGCGTCCTGACGGACGAGGTCGCCGGTGTGCCACGGTCCGTCCGGCGTGGGTTCGCCGTCGTACCCGAGAAAGAACGTCGGCACGCTGGCCGGGTCGACCGTGAGCTCTCCGGCCACGATCGACACGTCCACTCCGGGCAACGGGCGCCCCATCGAACCCGGCGGCGCCTCCTCGCCCGGCCGCACCCCCGCCAGGTGCCCAGTCTCGGTCTGCCCGTACCCGTCGGCGATGACCAGCCCGGTGTGCCGGCGCCAGGCCTCGACGGCGGCCGTGCCCAGCGCCTCACCCGCGGTGACCAGCCGCCGCAGCGACGGCACGTCCTCGATGGGACCCGCCGCCGCGATCAGCCGGTACTCCGTCGGCGCCATGCACAGCACGGATACGCCCTCGCGGCGGATCGTCGCGAGCCGCGCGGCGGGGTCGAAGCGCCGGTCCTCCATCAACGCGGCCGCACCGCCGAACCACGGCGCGATGAACGTGTTGCGCGCAGACTTCGACCAGCCAGGCGCGGCCGTCGACCAGGCCAGCTCGCCCGGATGCGCGGCGAACCACTCGCTGGCCTGCAGCTGCTGTCCCCACACGTAGCGCTGACCGTGCGTGACGAGCTTCGGCTCGCCGCTCGTCCCCGAGGTGAACAGGACGAACGCCGGGTCGAGCGGCCCGAGGTCGACGGCATCGGGCAGTCGCCCACTGCGGAACAGGGACTCGTCCGGGACGCTGAGCACCGGACACGGCACTGCGGCCGCATCGAGTACCTCGCGATTGCGCGTGTCGCACACCACGGCGGCCGGTCGAGCGCGCCGCATGCGCAGCGCCAGGTCCTTGGCACGCAGCTGCTCACTGCAGGGCAGCGCAGCAACGCCGATGCGCAGGCACGCAAGCACCGCGAGGACGTAGTCGACGCGACTTCCGACGAGCAGCAGCACGACGCTGCCGCGGTCGGCGCCGGCGTCCTGCAGCCGCCCGGCGAGCGAGCCGGAGGCGTCCACGAGCTGGCCGAACGTCCACTCGCGACGGGTGCCGTCGGCCTCGATGGTGACGAGCGCACGCTCGCCCGCGGGACGCTGTTCGAGGACGTCCCGGACGAAGTTCGGCACGCCGGCCGGCTCCTACAGGTATTGGCCGGTGCCGCGGACCGGCTCGTTCTCGTCGTCCGGGCCGCCGCCCATCCGCGCCCTCGGCACGACGAGCTGGCCGTTCGGCCCCACGATGATCTGCTCACCCGGAGCGCCCGGCAGGGCCCGGCCGCGCATTTGTTCGAGCTGCGCGCGAGCGGCCATCTGCTGCGCGAAGAGTGCGGTCTGGATGCCGTGGAACAGCCCCTCCAGCCACCCCACGAGCTGGGCTTGCGCGATGCGCAGCTCCGCCTCGGACGGGACTCCGGTGCCGAAGGGCAGCGTCAGGCGGTCGAGCTCTTCGCGCAGCTCCGGGGACAGACCGTCCTCGAGCTCGCGGATGGAGGATTCGTGGATCTCGCGCAGCCGCTGGCGGCCCGCCTCGTCCAGGGGCGCGGCCCGAACTTCCTCGAGCAGCTGCTTGATCATCGTGCCGATCCGCATCACCTTGCCCGGCTGCTCGACCATGGCCGTAATCTCTTCAGCATCATCGGCGCCGTCCGTGCCGGGGTTGGGCGCGTCGACGACTTCCGCAGCAGCGGAATCGTCACGCGGGTCGGACGGCCGTTCGGGGGAATGCGAAGGAAACTCGGTCACGCCTTCAGTGTTCCTCAGCCCCGATGACGCGAACAAACGAACACCTGTCCCAGCCTCAAGAAAAGAGCTCCGATGCCGGTCATGAGCTTCGATCTCGCGCGAATACGTGGTCTCTATCCGACGCTGGGAGCAGCCACTGCCTACCTCGACGGGCCGTTCGGCGCCCTGCAGCCCGAGTCGGTGATCCGCGCGATCATCGCGACGCTGCGTTCGTCGCCCGCGCAGCCCGGTTCACGGTCGGTCCGCTCGCAACGCACCGCGGTGTCGGTCGAAAACGCGCGTGACGCGGTCGCCGACCTGGTCGGCACCACGGCCGATTCGGTCGTGCTCGGCGCCAGCCAGACGTCGCTGTTGATGCGCTTCGCCCGGCTGCTGTCACGCGACTGGCAGCTCGGCGACGAAGTCGTGCTGAGCCGGCTCGACGCGGACAGCACGTTGTTGCCGTGGTTGCGTGCCGCGCGTTCGTCCGGCGGCGTTGTGCGTTGGGCCGAGGTCGATCTCGACACCGGCGAGCTGCCCGCCTGGCAGTACGAGCATCTCGTCAGCGGGCACACCCGCGTGATCACCGTCCCGCTCGGCAACCCTGCGACGGGGACAGTGCCCGACATCCGGGCCATCTCCGATCTCGCACACCGCAACGGTGCGCTCGTGGTGGTCGACGCGGGCGTGGCGATACCCCACCTGCCACTCGACCTCGACGAACTCGGCGCAGACCTCCTCTCGTTGTCCGCGGCGACGTTCGGTGGCCCGACGGTGGCCGCGATCGCGGCCCGTCCCGGCTTGCTGCGCGGGATCGAAAGCGATGTGCGCGGGCCGGTGCCGCAGCGTTTCGAGGACGGCCCGTTGCCGATCGAGTTGCTGGACGGGCTCACCGCCGCGATCGACCATCTCGCCGACTTCGCCGACGGCAACCTCGGCAGCGACGGCACCCGCCGCGAACGAATCGTGCACGGCGTCTCGGTGGCGGGCGAGCACACGCGCTCGCTGTTCGAGCGACTCGACAGCGGGCTGCGGTCGGTGCGCGGCGTCACGGTGCTCGGTTCGTCCGGTGATCGCCTGCCTGTCGCGGCGTTCACCATCACCGGCTTCTCGCCCGATCACGTCGGCGACTTCCTGCAGCGCGCCGGCGTCTCGGTGTGGACGGGCCCGACCGGCATGACCGAACTGCTCACTGCCTACGGCGCGGACGAGCTCGGCGGCGCGATCTGCGTCGGCGTCATGCCGTACTCCGCGCCGCACGAGGTCGACCACATGCTCGAGGCGCTGGGCGAGCTCGTCCCCTGAGGCCTACTCGGCGCGCAGCAGCACCTTGCCGATGTGCTCGCTCGACTCGACGAGCCGGTGTGCCTCGCCGGCATCGTCGAGCGTCAGCACGCGGTCGATGATCGGGCGCACCGCGCCTGACTCGAGCATCGGCCACACCGCGTGCACGGTCTCGGTGACGATCGCGGCCTTCTGCTCCAGCGAACGCCCGCGCAGCCCGGCCGCGTGTGCCCACAGCCGCTTGGCCAGCATGAAGCCGAGGTCGAGCTCGCCGACGCGGCCACCTTGCAGCCCGAGCACGATCAGCCGGCCGCCGACGGCCAGCGACAGCACGTTGCGTCCGAGGTAGGCAGCGCCCATGTTGTCGAGCACGACGTCGACCCCCGCGTTGCCGGTCTCGGCGATGACGCGGTGCTCGAACTCCTCGTCGCGGTAGTTGATCGCGACGTCCGCGCCGAGCTCGACGCAGAACGCGGTCTTGCGTGGTGTGCCCGCCGTCGCGAACACGCGCGAGCCGCGTGCGTGCGCGAGCTGGATGGCGAACGTGCCGATGCCGCTCGTCCCCCCGTGGATCAGCACGGACTCGCCGGGCTGCAGCCGGCCGGCGCCGAACAGCATCGACCAGACCGTGCACGTCGCCTCGGGCAGTGCCGCGGCGTCGACGAGGTCCACACCGGCCGGGACGGGCATCAGCTGCCCGGCCGGTGCGGCGACGAGCTCCGCGTACGCACCTCCGGCGAGCAGCGCGCACACCTCGTCGCCGACCTGCCAGCCCACCACACCCTCACCGAGCGCGGCGATGGTTCCCGAGCACTCCATGCCGAGGTAGGGCGGCGCACCAGGCGGCGGCGGGTAGTTCCCCTGGCGCTGCAACAGGTCCGCGCGATTGAGTGCGGCGGCCGCCACGCGGATCAGCACCTCGCCCGGACCGGCCACCGCATCCGGCACGTCTTGAACCTGAAGGACCTCGGGGCCGCCCGGCTCCGTCACGACGACTGCGCGCATCCCGCGACGGTATCCGGGCCGCGTTTCCGACCCACGGTCGTCTCGGATATCAGACAGTGCAG
>DATGFB010000030.1:0-2988 GCA_035309605.1 Jatrophihabitantaceae bacterium | reverse complement strand
AAGACTTTCCAGATCAGCGAACTCGGGCGCTGCGCAGCCCGGCGCCGACGATCCAGTTGTAGGTCGAATTCAGCTGCCCGTTGGACGGGTTACGGGTGTAACCGCAGGTGATCAGCCACAGCACACCGGGATGGGGATCGTAGATCGAGGACGTGCTCAATGTGTGCGGCCCGCTCTTCGGCACCGCGAGCGGCGCGGTCTGCACGACGTAGTCGAAGACGCCGGTGGCCGTGGTAACCGTGACAACGTCACCGGCGTGCAGCAAGTGCAGATCATCAAAGGCGCACGCCCAGTTCGGGCACGCGTGCCCGTAGACGTACGTCGAGCCGTCCAACGACGGTACGGCCGGTGCGACTGACGGCGCCTCGCGCCACCACGCCGCGCGCAGCAAGGCTGCATCGGACGACTCGTCGGGCACGATCGGCGGATAACTGCCGTCGGCGTTGCGGTGCGCATCGACGACCCCGACGTCGATGGTGACGGCGACGTGCTTGGCGTCGCGCAGGTAGTGCAGCGTGATCGAGACGGGGGCGGACGGGCGAATCGCCGTCGGTGGCGCGTCCGATGTTGTCGCCACCAATGGCACGACAGGCGCTGCCGACGTGATGCGCGAAACCGGTGCCGCGGCACGACGATGACCGGGCGCGCCCGAAGCGCACCCGGTCACCATCAGCAGGACCGCGACCGCGGCGCCGCTAATGCCGGCGAGTGACCGCACGCCGGTGCCGAACCCCGACTCCGAGCAGCAGCATGAGCACCGCGCCGCCGACACCCCCGACCAGCGTGGCCGACACCGCGTGAGACGCAGGCCGGATGCAGCCGGTCTCGGCAGCTGGGCCGTTCGTCGTGGCCTCGAACGACACACTCGGAACGGACACCACGGTCGTGTGCGATGCGCTCTTACTGGTCGCCGGATGCGAGCTCGTCGTGGTGCTCGACGGTGGCGTACTGGACGGCGGCGTGCTGGACGGCGGCGGGCTCGACGTTCCTGAGAACGGCGTGACGTCCGTCGTCACCGGACCCCAGACGGTCGAGCTTGCGCAGTCGATCCGCCAGGTGACCGTCGGGCTGGTCCACACCACTCCCGATGCGGAGGACACGTCGAAGCTCCCGTCCGGTGTGGTCGCGTTCGCGTTGCCGGCGCTGAAGTACTGCAGCCCGCAACCGAGGATCGTCGGGAATCGCACGCCCACGACGTGCACCTCGAGGATCTGGTTGGCCAGCAGCTGCGCCGTCACGAGCGTCACGTCCGGCGCGCCGTAGGTGAAGTTCGTCTGCAAGGTGCTGAACGCATTCGTCGGCGAAGTCAGGCAGGCAACGCCGGTACCGGTCGACGACGCCGACGGCAGGGTCGCCGTAACCGCCGGGTCGATCACGCCGCTGCCGTTCGCATTCCCGCTCGTCGGGTTTATCGGGAACGCCGTGCCCGGAGCGGCGCACGTACCCGACTGGTACAGCGCGTAGTCGACCGTCGCGTTGGCCGGCAAGCCGGACGCAGCAACGACGACCTGTTCCTGAGCCGGCGAGCCCGCCACGAACACGGAGCCGAGAGTCGATGCGGTCGGTGCGGCGAGCGCCGGTGCGGCAAGCGCCAGGCCGGTCACGGTGAGCAACACCGCTCCCACCGCACCGATGAGCACCCTACGGATGTGTCTGTCCTTCATGGGTTCCCCCGTCTTCGTTGTCATATCGGTACTGCTCCTTCAGTGGTGGGTTGGTCAGGCCTTCGACGCGTTCCACGTGCCGCTGCCATCGGCGCCGCCCGCGATCTGCCAGTGACCCGACATCGAGTTGCCGGACACCGAGCCGGTGTAGGTGATCACCGTCGAGCCGACGGTGCCGAAGTTGATCGAGCCGCCCGACAGCGTCCCGTTCACCGGCAACGTGCCGGCCGTCGACAAGTTGATCTGTCCGCTCAACGTCGAACTGGACTGCGTCCAGTTCAGGACGAACGTGCCCGTGAACGACCCGCTGTACGTGCCGTTCCACGTGCCGGACAGGCCGCTGGCCGCTGGTGCCGAGGACGACGGCGCCGCGCTCGACGACGTGTCCGCAGCACTCGAGGTCACCGCGGGCGCGATCGACACAGTGGGAGGTGTGGTGGTGACGGTGTGTTTGCTGGACGAGCACGCACCCGCGACGAGCGCGGTTGCGGTGAGCACCAGTGCGACAGTGCGTCGAGACATGGTCAGTTCTCCTTACCGATCGAATCCGTTTCGACAGAGCCGTTCCTGGGGGACTCGGCTGTCGCGTCCGCCGCGGCGTGCAACACCCGCAGCAGCTCGGCATCCGACGTGAACGTCGATCGCTCCCCCGTCGTCACGTCGTCGACAACGCCGCGCAGGCGCCCGGGATCCGGGTCACGCCGCGAGCCGCCACGTACGCGAAGTACGAAGGTGCGCATGGCCCGCGAGCATGACCGTGGGCGGTTTGAGTGGACTTAAGGCGGACTTACCGTGCGCTTGCCGAAAGTGCCGCGAACGGCGCGGGCGCGATGTCGAGCTCGTCCATGCGCCGCGAGTACATGCTGTACAGCCGCCGCGCCTCGCCGTGGCGGCGCAGTTGCGTCTGCAATGCGATCAACGCGGTCCAGCTGTCCTCGTCGTACGGGTCACGATCGACGAGCCGCAGCAGATACATGGACGCGGCCTCGCGGTCGCCGCGCTCTCGGGCAGCGCGAGCGCGTAACCGCACGGCTGTGCCGGCGGTGGTGCGGGCACGCTCGCGGCAGTCGAGCGCCCAGTCCTCGTACCGGTCTTCTTCGAGGAAGTCACCGCGGTAGAGCAGCTCGGCGTCGGCGCACTTGCGGTCGGCGTTCGTCCAGTCGCCTTGATCGGCGGCGCGCACCGCGTCGGCAACCGCGGCGAAGAATTCGGTGACGTCGACGCGGACGTGGTCGGTGCGCAGTGTCAGCGCCCGTGCGTCGGCGGCGATGTAATGATCGGTCGGCTGGTCGCGTTCGGGATCGAGCACCTTGCGCACCGTCGA
>DATGFB010000029.1:0-2152 GCA_035309605.1 Jatrophihabitantaceae bacterium | reverse complement strand
CGTTCACCAACGGCGTGACGGTCACGGCGTCCCTCGGCGGAAAGAAGAACACCGCAACGTCGACGCCGAGCAACGCGTTCGACGTGTTGCAGACGTTGAAGACCGACAACGCGGGTCCGAACACGCCGTTCCAGGACGGCTCCGGCTTTGACAACTGCGCGGACGTGACAGCGACCAACCCGGTCTGCGGCCTTCTCGTGCTGCCCAACGGCTCGAACTCGAACGTGCTGCTCTCGACCGGGTCGTGCTTGAACATCGGGTGCAACAGCAAGGGCGTCGTCACGCAGATCATCGCCGACCTGTCGAGTCAGCCGCTGTACACGACGACGGCGCCGGCGACGCTGATCATCAAGTGCTACCGCACGATCTGCGGCCAGGGCGGCGTCAACAAGTACACGACGCTTGCCAGCCTCGACGCGAACGGTCCGCTCGTTCCGGTGCCGGCGTGCCCTGCGAAGAATACGCTGGGCGCCACGCAGAGTTTCTGCACCGACTACGTGCAGAGCAACCGGGCCAACGCCGACGAGCTGGACCTGTTCGTCCTGTTCGACAGGGACTTCCGCGGCAGTATCTGACGGCGCGCGCTAGCCAGAGCTGGTGCCGGCAGCTACCCGGCCCGTGGCCGGGGTGACGACACCGAGCGCGCGCAGGATCTGCGCCGCTTCGCTCTCGAGTGGCTGCGCCGGCTCGCCACGGCGCTCGGCCAAGCGTGCGGCAATGAGCAGCAACATCGCACGGTCGTAGCCGCCGTCGCCCGTGCCGTCGGCGGCCAGCCCGTGCTCGATGATGGTCGCGGCTTCGTCTGTCGCGCCGAGTGCGATGAGTGCGTCGGCCCGGATGCGGTCTAGCCACGGTGTCACCTCGCTGCCGTCGAGTTCGTGTGACAGCCGAATTGCCTCGTCGGCCAGGTGCAGCGCGGTATGCGCGTCTCCGGCACGCAGCGCGGCTTCGGCGCGCGCGGCATCGAACGTGACCAGTTCGTGGCGCAGCCCGAGTGCGGCGAGCCGCTCGCGCGCTTCGCCGAACAACTCGTCGGCGTCGGCGCTCTTGCCCATGCCGGACTGGGCGCGGGCAAGTTCGCGCAGCGCGAGCGCCACGAGCTCCTCGTCGTCGACGGCGCGTGCCGTCTCGACGACCTCGCGCAGCAAGGGCTCGGCATCGGCGAACCGGCACTGCCGGATCAGTAGGTCGGCGCGGTTGTAGATCGCGTTGCTCTCGTTCGTGATGTCGCCGATGCGCCCGAAGATCTCGGCCGCGTGCCCGAACAGCTGCTCGGCCTCGTCCCAGCGGCCCGCGCGATGTGCTGCGATCGCCAGGGTGTTCGCCGAGTGGCCCTGCCCGGGCAGGTCCTCGAGTTGCTCGTACGTCCGCATGGCGAGTGCTCCGTACGGACGGTCGGGCTCCTGGTCGGTGCGAAGGTAGGCGAGCTGCAGTGCGTTGTAGGCCATCGCGAGTGCCATCTTGTCCGTGCCGCGCCTGGCTTCGGACACGCCGATCTCGCACCACTTGATGGCGTCCTTGGCGCGGCCCTGCAGGTAGCGCGCGAAGCCGTACCGCGTGGCGAGCTTCGCGCGCACTGATGCCGCGTGCGGATCGTTCAGTCCCTCGAGTTGATGCATGCCATGGCTCAGCAGTGCGAGCGACTTGGTGAACTTGCCGAGCCGCTGCTCGAGGATCGCTTCCTTGTACATGAGGTCGGCGCTCGCGGTCGACGCGTCCGCGAGGTGCTTGCGCGCCCTGCGATACGCGGTGATCGCGTCGTGCGATGCGCCGGCCAGCGTGCGAACGTCGCCGAGCTTCTCGAACACCGTCGCCACCTCAGGTGCCGGCACCGTCGTCTCCCGCCGGGCCGATTCGATGGCGCGCTCGAAGAAGTCGCTGGCCTCGACGTAGGCATAGCGCGAGTGCGCACGCTCGCCGGCCACTCGCGAGTACGCCCACGCCTTGTCGTAGGCGCCCGCGTGGAAGAAGTGCAGCGACAACAACTCCGACTCGGTGGCCGGATCGGCAAGGCGCGTCTCGATCGTGGTGCCCACGCGGTTGTGCATGTCGCGTCGCAAGCGGAACGGGAGTCCGGCGTAGGCGACGTCGCGGACGAGGGCGTGCCGAAATACCAGGGTGCCGCTGCCGTCGTCGTCGAGGAAGTCACCGA
>DATGFB010000028.1:0-6226 GCA_035309605.1 Jatrophihabitantaceae bacterium | reverse complement strand
TCCGATGCGCAACCCGGGCTGGTCACGCGCCGATGTCGAGGCAGAACTTGCCCGCACGATCGGTGCGACGACAGTGATCTGGTTGCCGCGTGGGCTCACGCGAGACTCGGACGCGTTCGGTACGCGCGGGCACGTCGACATCGTGGCAACGATGTCCTCGCCCGGACGCGTGCTGCTGCACGACCAGCGCGATCAGCGCCATCCCGATCTTGCCGTCACGGCCGAGATTCGCGCGGTGCTCGCCCAAGCTGTCGACGCGCGCGGCGAGCGGTTCGACATCGTCGACCTGCCCGCGCCGCAGGCGTTGAAGGACGACGAGGGCTTCGTCGACTACAGCTACGTCAACCACGTGCTCGTCAACGACGGCGTGCTCGCGTGCGCATTCGACGACCCGAACGATGCTGACGCGGTCGCGATTTTGCGCGAGGCGTACCCGGGCCGGCAGGTCGTCACCGTCGACGCGCGGCCGCTGTTCGCGCGCGGCGGCGGCATCCACTGCATCACGCAGCAGCAGCCGGCGACGTCCGGTTAGCGGTCCGCGTCGCTCGTCTGCAGGTGCGCGTCGGGGCCGGGGAACGTCAGCCCCTCGTGCCCGTCGTCCCAGCGCACCAGCCACGGCGGGTCGCCCTGCGGGGTGTGCACGTCGAGGATCGTGCCGTGTCGCGCCGGCACGCCGACCGTGTTGCTCTCGACGATGAGTATGTCGCCTGGATGTGCCTGCATATGCGGCCTCCGCGTGCGCGCAGTCGTCATCCCTCCGCACGTCCCAGCATGCACCGCGACCGCAGCTACGTATAGGGCTGGACACGCCTGGCCGAGCAGGCCGATGATGCCGCCGTTGCCGGACTCGACCGGGAGGTCACCATGGCAGACAGACAGGACGCGGCGCTGATGATCCAGCTCGCGCAGTGGGGGACGTCCCTCGGGACGCAGGACGCGACGCGGGCGATCTTCGCCGACGACTTCGATCCGGATTCGGCCGACGTGCGTGATTCGAGCGTCGGCATCATCCTCAACTTCGGCGAGACGATCGGGACGCTGACGAAGAACGGGCTGCTCGACACGGCGCTCGTCCTCGACTGGTTGTGGGTCGTCGGGCTGTGGGACAAGGTCGGCCCGGCCGCGCTACGGGCTCGCGAGAAGAGTGGCGTCTCGGGGCTGTACGAGAACTTCGAGGCGCTCGCCGCGCAACAGCGCTGATCGGGTGAGTTCTAGCCGCGCGGTGCGGCGAACAGTTCGAGCTCGGCCGCGCCGGCGTCGAGCTCATGCCAGCCGGCTTCGTAGCGCAGCACCGCCGTGCCCGCGGTCGGGTAGCCCTGCGCCAGCACGGCGCGCGCGGACGCGTCGCTGTGCTCGCCCGCGAGGACGTTTGCGAGCGTGCCGATGGCCGGGTTGTGCCCGACGACCGCGAGCGTGCGGACGTTCTCGGCGGTCTCGTGGATCGCGGCCAGCAATGCCTTGACCCGGTTCTCGTAGATGCGCTCGTCGATGCGGACGGTCGGTGCCTTGCCGAGCCGGCCCGCGACCTCTTCCCACGTCTCGACCGTGCGGCGCGCGGGTGAGACGAGCACCTCGTCCAGCACGATCCCGTGGTCGGCCAGCAGTGCCCCGACCGCCTGCGCGTCGCGGTGCCCGCGGCGGGTGAGCGGCCGGCCCAGGTCGCGGGTGCCGTCAGCGGCCTTTGCATGCCGAATCAGAACGAGTCGGTGCTCGGTCACACCCTCAGTGTGCCCGTTGCCGGCAGCTGGGTCGGTGCGACGCCCCGCAGCACGGGTTGGTAATCGCCTGCCCAACCGCTCCGGACCGGATCACACTGGGCGCGTGGACCTCGCCACCGAGTTGGCGCACCGCGTCGTGGTGCTCGACGGCGGGCTGGCGACCGAGCTCGAACGCCGCGGCCACGACCTGTCGTCCCGGCTGTGGTCGGCTCGCCTGCTGCGCGACGATCCGGAGGCGATCGTCGGCGTGCACCGCGCGTACGCCCGAGCGGGCGCCGAGGTCGTGACGAGTGCGAGCTACCAGGCGTCGTTCGAGGAACTCGGCGCGGACGCAGAGGTCCTGATGCGGCGCAGCGTTGCCCTCGCGGGTGAGGCCGGCGCCACGTGGGTCGCCGCGTCGGTGGGGCCATACGGGGCGATGCTCGCCGACGGATCGGAGTACCGCGGCGACTACGCCATGACGGTCGCGCAGCTGCGCGCCTGGCATCGACCGCGGCTCGAGGTGCTCGCGAGCGCGGGTGCCGATGTGCTCGCCGTCGAGACGATCCCGTGCCTGGCCGAAGCCGAGGCGGTGTGCGCCGAACTGGACGAGCTGGACGTGCCGGCCTGGCTCTCGATCACCTGCTCAGGCACGGCGACGCGTGCCGGCGAACCTGCCGCGGATGCCTTCGCCATGGCGCGTGACTGCGCGGCCGTCATCGCCGTCGGCGTCAACTGCACCGCGCCGGCGGACGCCCACGATCTCGTCGCGCTCGCCGCGCAGATCAGCGCGAAACCGGTCGTCGCGTATCCGAACAGCGGTGAGACGTGGGACGCGGTCGCGCGCGAATGGACCGGAGCTCGCGCGCTCACGCCGGATGCGGTCAGCGACTGGATCGGTGTGGGTGCTCGGCTCGTCGGCGGCTGCTGCCGTGTACGCCCGGAGGACATCGAAGAAATCGCAGCGATCGTGGACCACGGAATCCAGCGGCATGACTGAGCACTGCCCCGAGTGCAATGGCACCGTGACCCGGATCGGCTCGGGTCCGCAGTGGTGCATGGCGTGCGAGTGGAACCTCGGCGCCTTCGAGCCACCACACGGCGTCGCGGCGACGAGGGCCCGGCGGCGCGACCATCGGCTGGCCTTCGCGATCAACCGCCGCTTGTTCGCCGAGCTGGGCGCGCAACGGCCGGAACGGCCCGGATGGACGACAGCGCGCGTCGGGCTGCTCGCCACGTCCATCGCATTGTTGGTATTCGACCTGGGCCTGGTCGGTTTCGGCGTCTACCTCGTGGTGACCGGCTGGTCGCTGGTCAAGGTCGTCGGGGTGTTCTTGCTCCTTCTCGGGATCGAGCTGCGGCCGCGATTGCCACGCTTGCCCAAGGGCGCCGAAATGCTGTCGCGGTCCGGCCACTCGCGCCTGTACGCGCTGGTCGACGCGGTCGGCGAGCGAATCGGCGCTCCGCCGATCGACGGCGTCGTCGTGAACGAGACCTACAACGCCTCGTGCAACCGGTACGGACTGCGCCGGCGCCGGATACTGACCATCGGCATGCCGTTGTGGGCGGCGCTCGGGCCTGACGCGCGGATCGCGCTGCTCGGCCACGAACTCGGGCACCTGATCAACGCCGATCCGGGCATGTCCCTGCTCACGCAGCCCGCGCTGACCACGTTCGGCCGGCTCGCCCGCATCTTCCACCCGCATGGGATGATTCGCGCCGGTGCGTACCGCACGGGCGCTGACACCAGCCCATTGGCCCGCGCGGCCGCCTACCTGATCTTCGCGCCGTTGTCGTGGGCGGCTGCGCGCATGCACGTGCGGTTGTGGAAGTTCGCGATGCGTGATCATCAGCGCGCCGAGCTGTACGCTGACGCCGTGTCGGTGCGCGTCGGGGGCACGGCGGGAGCCGTCGAAGTAATGACGTGTGTGCTGCTCGCCGAGTCCGTCAACTCGGCGATGCACCGCGCAAGTCGCGTCGACGGCTCGCCTGCGCACCTACGCCAGGCGGCGCGTACTGCGTTGGCGATCGATCGCGCGCTGGTCCTGCGGCGCGAGCAGCACTCGTTGCGCATCGAGTCGTCGTTCCTGTCGACGCATCCGCCCACCGGGCTGCGGTTACGCGTGCTGCGCGCCTGGCCGGAACAGAGGTCGTCGGTCGCGGTCGCCGCCGCGGAGTTCGATGCGGCCGATGCGGAACTCTCGGCCGAGTACCGGCACTTGGTCCGGGTGATCGCGCAGTAGATGCCGGGTCAGGAGCGGCGGCGCAGCCAGGACGGGATGAAGTGGCGGCGGGCTTTCATCTTGCGCAGCAGGCACGCCAGTTCGGGGGCGTCGCGTTCGAGTTGCTGGTCGAGCCGCTCGATCGCGCGTTGTTCGTGTTCGGAGAGCAAGGTGCGCTCACTGGCATCGAAGCCACCGAAGCTACCGTCGTCAAAACCACGGGACCGGTTCGCGTCCACCGTCGCCACCCTTGTTCGTCCCCGATCGAGACACACATATACCCCTGTGTCGCCGGGGGGTAAACAGCTGCGGCCGAGCTGTGATCTTGAGGCTGGACAGTGCCATGGATACTGGGTAGTATACCCGGTATAACGCCGAATTCCGGGGGATCCATGAGCGTGCGACATGCCTTGCTGGCGCTGGTCAGCGAAGGCCCCAAATACGGGCTGCAGCTGCGGCAGGAGTTCGAGGAGCGCACCGGCGAGGTCTGGCCGCTCAACGTCGGGCAGGTCTACCAGACCTTGCAGCGCCTCGAACGCGACGGGCTCGTCGAGTCCGACGACGAGGTGGCCGACGGTCCGCAGAAGCTGTTCCGCATCACGCCCGACGGCCAGGCCGAGCTCGGCAGCTGGCTGCGCACGCCGCCTGATCTGAGCTCGCCGCCACGCGACGACCTCGTCATCAAGGTGCTGATCGCGATCCGGCTGCCCGGCATCGATGTGCGTGACGTGATCCAGACGCATCGCCGTTACCTGGTGGAGCTGATGCAGCAGTGGACGCGCGTCAAGGCGGACGCCGCGCCCGACGACGTCAGCCTCGCGCTCGTTGTCGACGCGGAGCTGTACCGGTTGGACTCGGTGATCCGGTGGCTGGACGCGGCGGACGGGCGGTTGCGCCGTACCGGCCTCGTGCCGATCGGCGAGCCGACAGGGGAGCCGGCAACAGCGCCGACGATCGAGCCGGCGAAACCGACACCCGGGCCCGTTGCGGCGCGGCGGCGAGCGGGGGTGCGGCGATGAACAGCACGCTGGAACTGCGCGATGTGACGAAGGTGTACGGATCCGGCGCGACCGAGGTACATGCGCTGCGGTCGATAGACCTCACCGTCGCGCCGGGAGAGCTGGTGGCCGTGATGGGCCCGAGCGGATCGGGCAAGAGCACGCTGCTGACGATCGCGGGCAGTCTCGAGGAGCCGTCGTCGGGCGAGGTGATCGTCGGCGGCGAGGCGCTGTCGACGCTGTCGCGCAACGAGCGCGCCCGACTGCGCCGGCGGGTCATCGGGTACGTCTTCCAGGACTTCAACCTGCTCGCCGGGCTGACCGCGAGCGAGAACGTCTCGCTGCCACTCGAGCTCGACGGCACGTCGCCGAAGGCAGCGCGGGTTGCCGGCACTGCGGCGCTCGACGCGCTGGGGCTCGCCGATCGTGCCGACAGCTACCCGGACGAGCTGTCCGGCGGTGAACGCCAGCGCGTCGCAATCGCGCGCGCGGTGGTCGGCGAGCGCCGGCTGCTGCTCGCCGACGAGCCGTCGGGCGCGCTCGACTCCGCGAACGGCGAAGCGGTGATGCGCATCATCCGCACGACGTGCCAGCGCGGCGTCGCGGGCGTCGTCGTCACGCACGACGCACAGCTCGCGTCGTGGGCCGATCGCGTGGTGTTCCTGCGCGACGGCCGAGTCGTCGACCAGACCGTCCCACCGCCCGGGCCAGAGTCACTGCTCGAGCCCGACCCTGTGTCATGACGACGACACTCGAACGTCCCACGGCGCAGCAGACGCCGAGCAGCGGCGGTGGCCGCAATGCGCGGCGCGCGCTCGTGCGATGGGCGTGGCGGTTGTATCGGCGCGAGTGGCGTCAACAGGTGCTCGCAGTCGCACTCCTGATCGTCGCCGTAGGGGCGACCACGGTGGGGCTCGGCCTCGTCGGCAACGTGATCAACGGTGACGCGGCCGTGTTCGGCACCGCCAACACGCGCATGGACATCGACGCGACCCAAGCGAACGTGAACGTGCCCGCCGAGCTCGCGAGGGCACGACAGCTGTTCGGCACGGTCGAGGCGATCGAGCACAGCAACATCCCGGTGCCGGGGTCGATCACGCCCGCCGACATGCGGGCACAGGCCGAGCACGGCCCGTTCACCTCACCGACCTTGCATGTGGTGTCCGGCCGCTATCCGTCCGGGGCGAACGAAGTCGCCGTCACGTCGGGGGTGGCGACGACCTTCGGGCTGAAGCTCGGCTCGACCTGGACGGTGAACGGCCAGGTGCTTCACGTCGTCGGCACCGTCGAGAACCCGAAGGATCTGAGC
>DATGFB010000027.1:0-3104 GCA_035309605.1 Jatrophihabitantaceae bacterium | reverse complement strand
CGCCGATCGAGATGACGTGCTTCGGCCGAGGGATGAGCCGCACCTTCCTCGCGTAGAGGTCGATCGAGTTCTGCACGCCCCATTGCGCCACCGGGATGACCGCTACCTCCGGTGCGAGCATCGCGAGGCGCGCGGCGCCGGTCTTGCCCTGCATCGGCCAGCCTTCCGGATCGCGCGTGACGGTGCCCTCGGGGTGCAGCGTCAAGATGCGCCCCGCGCGCAACGCGTCGACCGCGGCATCGAGCGACTGCCGGGCGTCGGCCGATCCACGCTTGACCGGGATGTGACCCATGCCGCGCATCGCGGCGCCGACGATCTTGACGTCGAAGATGGTGTCCTTCGCGAGGAAACGCGGCGTGCGGCCACCGTCGATGATCATTTTGGCGACGAGGAACGGATCGACGTGCGCGACATGGTTGGTGACGATGATCGCCGCGCCGGATCTGGGCAGCCGGTCGAAGTGCCGGTAACGAGTGCGGATCAGCATCGAGAACGGGCCGTACAGGATCGTCCAGACGATCGTCCAGGGCGGGCCGAGCGGCTCCCCGCGAAATGGCCGCAACACCCTCGAGAGCTTCGCCACCGAAACCCCGCGCCTCCATTCGTGACCGGAATCGTCCCTGCAGTCTGCCGCATCGGGGTGCCCGTCCGGGATCGCCCGGTTCGACACGGACGTAACTCACGCGGCGAAGGTGGCACCCGCCCGGTAAATTGGTATGCGGCCGAGAGGCGCTGCGACGGGCACCGCGTGCCCGCCACGCTCGGACCGAGGGGTTGTGGAGACCAAGGGCGCCTTCCGAACGGGAGGCCAGCCGAATGGGCATGAGTACCAGCACGACCGGCACACGCGATCGCACCGCCGAGCTGAAGGCGTTGCTCGGCGAGCGCATGGTCGTGCTGGACGGCGCCTGGGGCACCATGCTGCAGAACGCCGGCCTGTCGCCGGACGACTATCACAGCCCGCACGTCGAAGGTCACCCGCGTGATGTCACGGGCGATCCCGACCTGCTCAACCTGACCCGTCCCGACCTCATCCTGGACGTGCATCGGCAGTACCTCGCGGCGGGCGCGGACATCACGACGACCAACACGTTCACCGCGACGAGCATCGGCCAGGCCGACTACGGTCTCGAGCACCTCGTCCGCGAGATGAACCTCGCGGCGGCACGGCTCGCGCGGCAGGCTGCCGACGAGCTGCCCGGCAAGTTCGTCGCGGGCTCGGTCGGCCCGTTGAACGTCACGCTGTCGCTCTCGCCGAAGGTGGAGGACCCGGCGTACCGCGCGGTCACGTTCGACGACGTCAAAGCCTCGTACGAGGAGCAGATCGCCGCACTCGCCGAAGGCGGCGTCGATCTGCTGCTCATCGAGACGATCTTCGACACGCTCAACGCGAAGGCCGCGATCGCCGCCGCCCAAGAAGTCGCCCCGCACCTGCCGTTGTGGATCTCGGTGACGATCGTCGACCTGTCCGGCCGCACACTGTCCGGCCAGACCGTCGAGGCGTTCTGGAACTCGATCGCGCACGCGCATCCGCTCGTCGTCGGCGTCAACTGCTCGCTGGGCGCGGCGGAGATGCGTCCGCACGTGGCCGAACTCGCGCGGCTTGCGGACACGTACACCGCGTCGCACCCGAACGCCGGCCTGCCGAACGCGTTCGGCGGCTACGACCAGACGCCGCAGCAGATGGCCGGACTGATCGGCGAGTTCGCCGCGTCCGGTCTGGTGAACGTCGTCGGCGGCTGTTGCGGCACGACGCCTGCGCACATCGCGCAGATCGCCGCCGCCGTGCGCGAGGCCGCGCCGCGTCCCGTACCCAACGCTGACCACCGCACTCGCTTCAGCGGGCTCGAGCCGTTCGCGATCGGTGCCGACACCGGTTTCGTCATGATCGGTGAGCGGACGAATGTCACCGGCTCGAAGAAGTTCCGCCGCCTGATCGAATCGGACAACTACCAAGGCGCCGTCGACGTCGCGCTCGAGCAGGTGCGCGGTGGCGCGAACCTGCTCGACGTGAACATGGACGCCGACCTGCTCGACAGCGAGCAGGCGATGACGACGTTCCTGAACCTGATCGCCACGGAGCCCGAGGTCGCGCGGCTGCCGATCATGATCGACAGCTCCAAGTGGTCCGTGCTCGAGGCGGGGCTGAAGTGCGTGCAGGGCAAGGGTGTCGTCAACTCCATCAGCCTCAAGGAGGGTGTGGAGCAGTTCCTCGAGCACGCGCGCCGAGTGCGCGAGTTCGGCGCCGGTGTCGTCGTCATGGCGTTCGACGAGCAGGGCCAGGCCGACAGTGCCGATCGCAAGGTCGCGATCTGCGGACGCGCGTACGACTTGCTGGTGAACGACGCGGGATTCGCGCCCGAGGACATCATCTTCGACCCGAACGTGCTCGCCGTCGCGACCGGCATCGCCGAGCACAACGGCTACGCGAAGGCGTTCCTCGACGCGCTGCCGCGCATCAAGCAGCGCTGCCCCGGCGTGCACATCAGCGGCGGCATCTCGAACCTGTCGTTCGCGTTTCGCGGCAACGACGTCGTGCGCGAGGCCATGCACTCGGCGTTCTTGTTCCACGCGGTCAAGCTCGGGCTCGACATGGGCATCGTGAACGCGGGTCAGCTTGCGGTGTACGAGGACATCCCGAAGGACCTGCTCGAGCACGTCGAGGACGTCCTGTTCGACCGGCGCGAGGACGCGACCGACCGGCTCGTCACGTTCGCCGGGACCGTTGCCGGGCAGGGCACACAGCGCGTCATCGACCTCTCGTGGCGCGAGGGCACGGTCGAGGAACGCCTCGCCCACGCACTCGTGCACGGCATCGTCGACTTCATCGAGGACGACACCGAAGAGGCACGTCAGCACGCGGCGCGTCCGCTCGACGTCATCGAAGGCCCGCTGATGGACGGCATGAAGATCGTCGGCGACCTGTTCGGGTCGGGCAAGATGTTCCTGCCTCAGGTCGTGAAGAGCGCGCGGGCGATGAAGCGAGCGGTCGCTTACCTGGAGCCGTTCATGCAGGCGGAGAAGGAAGCCTCCGGAAGTCAGAGCGTGCGCGGCAAGCTCGTGCTCGCCACCGTCAAAGGCGACGTCCATGACATCGGCAAGAA
>DATGFB010000026.1:0-2673 GCA_035309605.1 Jatrophihabitantaceae bacterium | reverse complement strand
CGCCTGCCCGTCCGCCGCCTCTCCGACGATCTCGTACCTGCCGACGGGCTCGAGTTGAGCGCGCAGCAACTGCCTGATCATCGGGCTGTCGTCGACGATAAGGATTCGCGTGCGATCCGCCTCGACCTGCTCTGCGCGCTCGATCGGGAGCTGCGGACCCTCGACACCGAGGTCGGACGGGTTCTCGCGCACGAGGTCGCCGGGCTGCAGGTCGGTGCCCTCGAGGGGGTCGAGCCAGTCGTTCATCATGCGACGGGCGGCATGCAGCGTGTGGTCGAGATACGCCGTCGCCATCATCTGATCGCCGTGCCGAAGCGAGTAGGACGCCGCGGTCAGACCCTGCACGACGTTGTCGTTGATCTCGAGCGCCTGCTTGCGACGCAGCTGCACGTCGTGCAGCGACGCAGTGAGTTCCGCCGTGTGCTCACGGGCCTGCTCGGCCATGACGCGCTCGGTGATGTCGACGCACGTGCCGCGCATGCGCACCGGGGTGCCCGACTCGTCCATGATGACCTCGCCGTTCGAGGCGAGGTAGCGCACGCTGCCGTCGGGTCGGACGATGCGCTCGACCATCTCGTACGGCTCGCCGGTCTGGTACGCGTGCTGATGGATCGACGTGATCTTCTCGCGGTCGTCGGGATGGATCTGCGACAGGAAGCGCTCGTACGAGGCGTTGAACGACTGCGGCTCGTGACCGTAGATCCGGTACAGCTGATCCGACCACCGATTGGTGTCGGTGGCGATGTGCCAGTCGTAGTCGCCCATGTTCGCAAGGTGCTGCGCGCTGTCGACCCGCATGCGCAGATCGGCCAAATCGTCCTGCGCCTGGATGCGAGCGAGCGTGGCGTCGACGAGCGTGAGCGCGACGAGTTCGGACTCACCCGCCGCATGTCGCTCGTCCCACGCGAGGACCAGCACGTCGGTGCCGCCCGGCAGTGGATGCTGCAGGCGATCACCCGCGAGCTCTGCTTCGGACGTGACGCCCGCGGCGGCGACGAGATCGACGCGGTCGGCTCGCCGGCGCAGGACGACGGCGCCCTGCGCCGCCGCGAGTTCGCGCAACAGCTCGACCGCCGCCGGCAGGAAGACGTCGCGCCGAACCGACGCTTGGCACAAGGCGGTCAAGCGACCCATGTCGTCGTCCGTCGACCGGGTGCTCATCGCGCTGACTTTACCTCGATTTGACCGGCCAATCCGGTCTATTGACCGTTGCTCAATGAGGCGGACGCGGGCCACCGCGCCCTGGCTGTGGACGGGGAGCACAAATCCTCTGGACATCGGGACGTTCGACCTAGTGTCTAGACCTCAACCGTACGTAAAATCTGTGTTTGGCTGAGGCAGTCTCGTAGGTTCCCCCGCACCGACGTGGCGACTCAGCCGAGGTAATCCGGGTGAGTCCTACGAGCCAGAAGAACCCCCGCCTTGTGGGTCGTAGGCCAAAGCTCGAGTGAAGCCCCACGAGGTCCGTCGTGGGGCTTTGCCTTTGTCCGATACTTTCCGGCGCGATCGCCGACGTCAGCCCCGGGCGTACCTGGCGGGGACGTGCATGCTGACCACCCAGTTGGGAGCGTCGACGATTTCGGAGATGCGCAGCTCGCCGACAAGGCTCAGCAGCAGATACGCATCGACCGGCTCGAAACCGTTGCGCGCGACCAGTTCGACGCCGCGGCGGGTCGCGTCACGGGCAGCGGTGAACAGGTCGGGGCGGATGCCGGTCGTTACGACCCATTCTTCGGAAATCGGTACCGCTGAGTGCTCGTACCACGGCGATGCCGTCGCCGCGCCGCGCACGACATCGAACTGCACGCGCAACGTCGACCCGGTCTCGGCGCCCGTACCGCACACCTCTCCGTCGCCCTGCACGGCGTGTGTGTCCCCGGCCGAGAACAGCGCACCGGTGACGCGCACCGGCAGATGCAGTCGGGTGCCGACGCCGATCTGGGGGATGTCCATGTTCCCGCCGGCCTCGGTCGGTACCAGCAACGGTGTCTGTCCCGAAGCGGCCGGAGCGACACCGATCGTGCCGATCATCGGCCGGGCCGGGATCGAGACGCCGGGCCACGGCTCGACCGCAGCGCCCGCGACGCGCGAGATGCGCAGGTGCGCATCCGGAAAGTCGTCGGCGAGCAGGCCGAAGCCCGGGATGTTCGCGGTCCACGCCCACGACTCGGTCGCGATGTCGAGGATCGTCACGACCAGGTCGTCGCCGGGTTGTGCGCCGTCGATGAAGACCGGCCCGGTACACGGGTTCACCGCGGTGAAGTCGAGACGCGCAACGGCGCTCGCGTCATCGTCCGCGCGAATCTGTCCGCCGGATGCATCCATCAGCTGCAGTTCGACCGTGTCGCCCGGCGCGACCGTCAACGCCGGCGCGAGTGCGTTGTCCCAGACGAGGTGCGAGTGCACGGCACTGAGCTGCAGCGGATTCGCCATGCGCTAGATCCTGCCCGACATCGCGAGGATGGGCAGTTGCCTCATGTCGGGCGTCCTGCCGAGCAAGAGCTGCCAGTGCCCACTGGGGCGTCCTGAACGTACCGGCGTTCGAGGCGGGCACCCAGCTGGTCATGCTCAGCCCGGCCGCGGAGCTGAAGGCGACCGACGAGGCGATCCAGGCATAGACCCCGCAGCAGCCGTAGCGCGCCTGAACGCGTTCTCAGGCGTAGCCTCTGGCGC
>DATGFB010000025.1:0-11581 GCA_035309605.1 Jatrophihabitantaceae bacterium | reverse complement strand
CTGCCGTCCACCGGCGTGCCCGAGCGTCCCGGCATCGTGCACCGCCTCGACGCCGGTACGACCGGAGTCATGGTGGTGGCCAAGTCCGAGCGGGCCTACTCGGCGCTCAAGCGCGCCTTCAAGGCGCGCACGGTGGACAAGCGCTACGACGCGCTCGTGCAGGGACATCCCGATCCGACCCGCGGCACGATCGACGCGCCGATCGACCGGCACCCGTCGTCTGCGTACAAGTTCGCG
Organism: Jatrophihabitantaceae bacterium; assembly: GCA_035309605.1. Lineage (GTDB taxonomy): Bacteria > Actinomycetota > Actinomycetes > Mycobacteriales > Jatrophihabitantaceae > DATGFB01. The sequence continues at coordinate 11,344 of DATGFB010000025.1, read as the reverse complement.
GTCGTCGAATCGGGGCGCCCGAGCGTGACGCACTACGAGACCGTCGAGGCGTTTCGCGCCGCGACGCTGCTCGACGTCCACCTCGAGACCGGCCGCACGCATCAGATACGCGTGCACATGGCCGCGATCCGGCACCCGTGCGTCGGTGACCTGACCTACGGTGCCGACCCGGTGCTCGCGCGCCGTCTCGGGCTCACCCGGCAGTGGTTGCACGCGCGCGCGCTCGGGTTCGAGCATCCGGCGACCGGCGAGTGGCGCGAGTACGTCTCGCCGTACCCCGCGGACTTGCAGCACGCGCTCGACGTGCTGCGCGCTGAGGCATGACGCACAGTTGGCCGGGCCGCGCGTGGGGTAGGAAGAGAACATGAACGAGCACGGTCGCGCCCCGCTGCTCGTCGCCTCCAATCGCGGCCCGTTGTCCGTCGTGGCCGTCGAGGAGGGTGACGACGAAGTGCGGCGGGGCAGCGGCGGACTGGTCAGCGGCATGCAGGACGCGCTCGGCGCCACGCCGGACGCGGTGTGGGTCTGCGCCGCCATGAACGATCGAGAACGCGCCGTGGCGCGCGGCGCGCCCAGCGGTCGGTTGGCACAGCTCGAGTTCGGCGCCGACGCGCTCAAAGGCGACTTCGACGTGCGCATGCTGCCGATCGACGGGCTGACGTTCCGCAACGCCTACAACGGCGTCGCGAACTCGACGCTGTGGTTCGTCCTGCACATGCTCTACGACCTGCCGACGGCTCCGGTGTTCGACGCGAGCTGGCGGCGGCAGTGGGCGTCGTACGTGCGCTACAACCAGGCCTTCGCGCAAGCGCTCGCCGAGGAGGCGGCGACCGGCGCGCGCGTGATGATCCAGGACTATCACCTGTTCCTCGCGCCGCGGATGCTGCGCACCATGCGCCCGGATCTGCGCATCGGCCACTTCACGCACACGCCGTGGGTGTCCGCGGACTACTTCGCGATGCTGCCCGACGACATCGCCTACGCGATCGTGGACGGGCTGCTCGGCGCCGACGTGATCGGCTTCCACACCGAGCGGTGGGCGCAGTTGTTCCGGCAGACGTGTGAATCGGTCGTCGGTCGCGTGCCCGAGGGCGTGCGGGCGTTCCCGCTCGGCGTCGACGGTGACGAGCTGACCAAGCGCGCGTGGCGACGCGACGTCGAGTCCGAACTGCGTGCGCTGCACGAGACGGTCGGCGACCGGCGGTTGATCGGGCGCGTCGATCGCACTGAACTCTCGAAGAACGTGTGGCGCGGCATGCTCGCGTACCGCGAGCTCCTGCGCACTCATCCCGAATGGCACGGCAAGGTCGTGCACGTCGTCTACAACAACCCGTCGCGCGAGGACCTGCCTGCCTACCGCGAGTACACCGCGACGCTGTCGCGCCTCGCGTCACGCATCGACGAGGAGTTCGGCACCGACGACTGGACCCCGGTCGTGCTGGAGATCGTCGACGACTACCCGGCCGCGCTCGCGGTGCTGCGGCGCAGTGATGTGCTGCTCATCAACTCCGTCCGTGACGGCATGAACCTCGTCGTGCTGGAAGGACTGGTGCTGTCCGAACGCGACCCGTCCGTCGTGCTGTCGACCCAGACGGGCGCGGCCGACACGCTCGGGGAGGACGCGATCCAGGTGAATCCGTTCGACGTGACGGCGACCGCGGAGGCGATTCATGCCGCGTTGCTCATGTCCGACGCCGAACGGGTCGAACGGGCCGAGCGCATGCGCGTCGCGGCGACCCGGGTGCCTCCCGCGGCCTGGTTCCAGGCGCAGCTCGACGCCCTTACCTGACCGCGAGGGCGGCGAGCAGGTCGACGACGCCTTCGGGGCCGTCGACGCGGACGTCGGCGGCGTCGCATACCTGCGGAACCTCTGCCGAGCAGGCGACGACGCTGCGTGCGACCCGCCCCTCTTCGCGCCATTGCCGAACGACGTCGAACGCAGGCAGGTCCCCGAGGTCGTCGCCGGCGAACAGCACCGCGGGGGCGCCGTCGCCGAGGGCCCGCAGCGCGCGGCCCTTGTCGAAGCCGGGCAGGCGAATCTCGAGGACGTCGCGGCCTTCGTGCACGTCGAGGCCGAGCTCGTCCGCGACCTGCTGGACGGCGGGCCGCAGCACGGCGAGCGCCGCTTCCGGCTCGGCTGCCGTGCGCGCGTGCACCACCAGCGAGAGCCGCTTGTCCTCGATCCACACGGCGTCGTCGCACGCGGCGCGGATGAGTTCGGGCAAGCGGGTGCGCAGCTCGTCCGTCGACGGCGGGGTCGGCAGTGTCGTCAACTCGCCGTTCGACCAGGTCTCTGCGCCGTACAGCCCGGCCACCGTCAGCCCGGGCACCACGTCGAGGCCGCCGAGCTCGAGCACGGTGCGCGCGTCCCGCCCGGTGATCACCGCGATCCGGGCACCGAGATTCGCGAGTGCGACCACGGCGTCGACGGCTCCCGGCGCGGGGCGCGCCGTAGCCGGGTCGACCACGATGGGCGAGAGCGTCCCGTCGAAGTCGAGCGCGATGAGTGCGCCCGGCAGCTTCGGGTGGAACTCGGCGACCACTTCGGCGGCGTCCATCGCGGTCCATCTTGCCAACCCGGGTGAACCAGCCGACCGCAGCTCTGACCGTCGACGCGAGGTCGAGAGACACGCGGCAGCGACACGCCGAGCACTGTCGGTGTGAAGTGTTTGAATCACCAGCGTGAGTTCAGGGGATGCCGATTCGTTCGTGCATCTGCACGTGCACACCGAGTACTCGATGCTCGACGGCGCCGCCCGGCTGCCCGAGTTGCTCGCCGAGACCGCGCGCATGGGCATGCCCGCAATCGCGATGACCGACCACGGCAACGTGTTCGGCGCCTACGACTTCTACCGCAAGGCCCAGGCTGCCGGCGTCAAGCCGATCATCGGCATGGAGGCCTACCTGACGCCGGGGACGTCGCGCTTCGAGCGCACCCGGGTGCGCTGGGCCGACGGCGGCGACGACGACGTGTCCGGCGGCGGGGCGTTCACGCACATGACGCTGCTCGCCGAGAACACCACGGGCATGCACAACCTGTTCCGGCTCTCCTCGCGATCGAGCATCGAAGGGTTCTTCTACAAGCCGCGTGCCGACCGCGAGGTGCTCGCGCAGTACGCGTCCGGCCTGATCGGCACCACCGGCTGCCCGTCCGGCGAGATCCAGACCTGGCTGCGCATCGGCGACTACGAGCGAGCGCGCGCCAGCGCCGCCGAATTCCGCGACATCTTCGGCGCCGGCAACTTCTTCCTCGAGTTGATGGACCACGGCCTCGACATCGAGAAGCGGGTGCGCGAGGGGCTGTTGCAGCTCGCGCGCGATCTGCAGCTGCCGATCATCGCCACCAACGACCTGCACTACACGCACGCGGCCGACGCCGACATGCACGAGGTGCTGTTGTGCGTCCAGTCCGGCAAGACGATGGCCGACCCGAAGCGGTTCAAGCTCGAGGGGCGCGACTACTACCTCAAGTCACCTGCCGAGATGCGCTCGCTGTGGGCCGACAAGCACGAGCTGCGTGAGGCGTGCGACAACACGTTGCTGATCGCCGAGCGGTGCGAGGTGAGCTTCACCGAGGGCAACGGCACCTACATGTCGCGGTTCCCGGTGCCGGAGGGCGAGACCGAGCAGAGCTGGTTCCGCAAGGAGGTCGAGCTCGGCCTCGCGCGCCGGTTCCCCGACGGCGTGCCCGACGAGGTGCGCGTGCAGGCCGACTACGAACTCGACGTCATCGTCTCGATGAACTTCGCCGGCTACTTCCTCGTCGTCGCCGACTTCATCAACTGGGCCAAGGACAACGGCATTCGCGTCGGGCCGGGGCGCGGATCCGGTGCCGGCTCGATCGTCGCGTACGCGATGCGCATCACCGACCTCAACCCGCTGGTGCACGGCCTGATCTTCGAGCGGTTCCTCAACCCCGACCGTGTGTCGATGCCCGACTTCGACATCGACTTCGACGAGCGCCGGCGCGGCGAAGTGATCCGCTACGTCACCGACAAGTACGGCGACGACCGCGTCGCGCAGATCGTCACCTACGGCACCATCAAGGCCAAGCAAGCGGTCAAGGACGCCTCGCGCGTGCTCGGCTACCCGTTCTCGATGGGCGAGCGCATCACGAAGGTGATGCCGGCGGCGGTGATGGGCAAGGACGTCCCGCTCGCGTACCTGTTCGACAAGACGCACGAGCGTTACGGCGAGGGCGGCGAGTTCCGCGCGCTGTACGAGGCCGACCCCGAGGTCAAGCGCGTCGTCGACACAGCCACCGGGCTCGAGGGCCTCAAGCGGCAGTGGGGCGTGCACGCGGCCGGCGTGATCATGTCGTCCGAGCCGTTGCTCGACCTCATCCCGATCATGAAGCGCGAGCAGGACGGCGCGGTCATCACGCAGTTCGACTACCCGACCTGCGAGGCGCTCGGCCTCATCAAGATGGACTTCCTGGGGCTGCGCAACCTCACCGTCCTCGACGACGCGCTGCGCAACATCGCCGCCAACCGCGGCGAGACCATCGTGCTCGAAGACATGCCGCTCGACGACAAGCCGACCTACGAGCTGCTGGCGCGCGGCGACACGTTGGGCGTGTTCCAGCTCGACGGCGGGCCGATGCGGTCGTTGTTGCGCTCGTTGCGGCCGGACAACTTCGAGGACATCTCCGCGGTCGTCGCGCTGTACCGGCCCGGTCCGATGGGCGCCAACTCGCACAACGAGTACGCAGACCGCAAGAACGGCCGCAAGCCGGCCACGCCGATCCACCCCGAGCTCGCCGAGCCGCTGGCTCCGATCCTGGACGAGACGTACGGCCTGATCATCTACCAAGAGCAGGTCATGGCGATCGCGCAGAAGGTCGCCGGCTTCTCGCTCGGGCAGGCCGACATCCTGCGCCGCGCGATGGGGAAGAAGAAGAAGTCCGAGCTCGACAAGCAGTTCGAGGCGTTCGCGCAGGGCATGGCGGCGAACGGGTTCTCCACCGACGCGACCGAGACGCTGTGGGAGATCCTCGTCCCGTTCTCCGACTACGCGTTCAACAAGGCGCACTCGGCGGCCTACGGCCTCATCGCGTACTGGACCGGTTATCTCAAGGCGAACTACCCCGCCGAGTACATGGCGGCGCTGCTCACGTCGGTGCGCGACGACAAGGACAAGTCCGCGGTGTATCTCGCCGAGTGCCGGCACATGGGCATCAGCGTGCTGCCGCCCGACGTGAACTCCTCCGACGCGGACTTCACTCCGACCGGCGGCGACATCAGGTTCGGCCTGACCGCGGTGCGCAACGTCGGCGCGAACGTCGTCGCGTCGATCGTCGCGAGCCGCGCGGCGAAGGGCGCGTTCGTCGACTTCGGCGACTTCCTGCGCAAGGTCGAGGCGGTCGTGTGCAACAAGCGCACCATCGAGGCGCTGATCAAGGGTGGCGCGTTCGACTCGCTCGGGCACACCAGGCGCGGACTGATCAACGTGTACGAGCCAGCCGTCGACGCCGTCCTCGACACCAAGCGCAACGAGGCGATGGGTCAGTTCGACCTGTTCGGCGGCACCGAGGCACTTGCCGATCCGGCCGAGGACGTGTTCGCCGTCAGGGTCGCACCGGGGGAATGGGACAAGAAGGTCCTGCTGCAGTTCGAACGCGAGATGCTCGGCCTCTATGTGTCCGACCACCCGCTGTTCGGCCTCGAGCGCATCCTGAGTGCGGCGGGTGACTCGTCGATCGCGGCCGTGCACGCCGAGGCGTCCGACGAGCCGCAATCGGTCACGTTGGCCGGCATTCTGTCCGCGGTGAGCCGCCGGGTCACCAAAGCGGGCGCTCCGTGGGCACAGGCGGTGCTCGAAGATCTCGAGGGCGCGATCGAGGTGATGTTCTTCCCGAACACCTACGCGCAGGTCGCGCTGACGATCGCCGAAGACGCGATCGTCGCGATCAAGGGACGTACGGACGCGCGCGATGACACGATCAAGCTGATCGCGAGCGACATCGTCGTGCTCGACACGAGCGAAGGCCCACGCGGTCCCGTCACCTTGCGCATCGACGCAGCGCGCTGCACACCGCCCGTCATCGCCCGGCTGAAGGACGTGCTCGCCGGCCACCCCGGCACGACCGACGTACATCTGCATCTGAACGGCGCGAACAACCACAAGCTGCTGATCGACTGCCGCGTTTCGCCGTCGGCGGCACTGATGGCCGACATCAAGGCGCTGCTCGGCCCGTCCGGCATCTCGGCCTGAAGTACCGTCGAGGTGTGCTACCTGTTCCGTATGAGCCCGGCGACGACGTCCCGCCGTATGCCGACGTGGGCGCGTTCGAGCAGGGATCGGCGGTCAGCCGGTGGGCGCTCGCGCGGTACCTGGTCGGGCGTGCCGTCGGTGAATCGGTCAGCCGCAGCCTGTTGATCGTCGCGGTGCTGCTGCTCGGCCTCACCGCCGCGGCTGCGTGGGGATTGCACTCGACGTTCCTGGCGGTCGTCGTGTTCCTGATGGCGCTCGGTGTACTGACGTTGCGAGCACTCATGCGCGCGGTGTTGCGGCGGCTCACCGCCACCGACCAGGTCGGCCCGGTCGACCAGCGGCTGCGCGCGCTGGTCGCCGACACCCGCGGCGACGTACTGCAGGAGCTGCGGCGCGCCGGGTTGCCGAGCCACACCTGGACGCTGCCGCTGTTCGCGATCCGGCTGGGCAGCCGGCGCCGGCGCGGCGAGACGATCGAGCGACTGCGCTCGTTCGACATCGACCGCGTGGTGCCGCGGGCGCGGCTGGACGAACTGCATCTGCTGCTGCGATCGATCACCGGGCGATCCGGCGGACCTGTGGCATGACGCGAGAAGCGTGGTTCCCGCGGAGCGAGATCCGCGGCGCCGTTGTCGTTGCCGTGGTCATGGCAGCGGCGGGCGCGTTGCTCGGCGTGCTGTGGCAGTGGTGGAGTCCGCCCGGTCCGCTCGCGGTGGTGCTGCCCAACAAGCTGATCCAGCCCGATGAGTCCGAGGCGTTCATCGCCGCGGACGGACGCTATGCCGTGCTCACCGCCGCGGCGGGCCTGCTCGCGGCCGTGATCGTGTGGTTGCGCCGCGATCTTCGCGGACCCGGCGCGGCTCTCGCCCTCGGCGCCGGCGGCCTCGCGGGCGCACTGCTCACCGACGTCGTGGGCCGCGCGCTCGACAACGGCAAGTCCGGCGGCCCGGCGGACACCGTGATCAACCACCTGCGGCTACAGGTGCACCTGCACGGTCTGCGCCTGCTCGAGCCGCTCGTCGCGATCCTCGCGTACTCGTTGTGCGTCGCGTTCGCCGCGCGCGACGACCTGGGCGGCGAGTCAGTTGAGCGAGTGTGGCAACCGGAGCACGGCTGGCGCGACGGCGACGCTGCGGGTGTGGTTCAGCAGCCGTAGCTCACGGCGCAACATCGGTACGGCCAGCGTGAGCCGGTCGGCCGCGGTTGGTGCCGCCAGCAGTGCCTGGCGATCCTGCGAGGCGAGCGGCAGGTGCCCTGCGACGTGATACGAGAGCAGGTTCGCCTCGTGCGGCAGGTCGGCGTCGCGGGGCTGGCCGGTGAGTATCTCGAGCAGTTCGTTCACGTCTCGGCACAGTCGGCGCGTCACGGCCACCGCTGCCGGCCCGACGTCGCCGTCGGCCTCGGCCAGCCATTCGACCGCGCCACGCAGGTAGGGCGTGCCCTCCGCGACGAGGTGGTCGACCCGGAAGCGCCGGCTGCCGACGGCAAGCAGATCGGACGTCCCGTCGACGCCCGGCTCGATCTCGACGATCTCGGCCAGCGTGCCGACCGTGGCGACGTCCGGCAGGCCGCCGGAAGGCCCGGCTTCGGTGCCGCTGTGCAGCACGACGACCCCGAACCGGCCCAGGTCGGCTGCCGAGGCGATGTCGCGCAGCAACTGCCGGTACCGCGGCTCGAAAACGTGCAGCGGCAGCGGCATACCCGGCAGCAGCACGTGGCTGAGCGGGAAGAGGGGAATGACCTCCGCCACGAGGCGCACGCTACTGCCGATACGGCTTGGGCTCGCGTCCTTAAACTGTGCAGGTGCTGCGTCGCATCGACCTGACGGCGACCGAGCCGTCGCCGACGGCTGCCGGCCTGCGCCGGCTGTTGCCGCGCGCCGAGGTCGACGTCGACTCGGCGCTGGGTGCGGTGCAACCGATCGTCGAGGACGTCGCGGCCCGTGGCTACGCCGCGGCGCGGGCGGCCACGCTGCGCTTCGACGGCGTCGACGTCGAGCAGCCGCGGGTGCCACAGCGGGTGCTCCAGGCTGCTGGTGACGCTCTCGACCCGGTGGTTCGCGCGGCGCTCACCGAGTCGATCCGCCGCGCTCGCATCGTGCACGAACGACAGCGCCGGAACACCGTCGACGTCGAGGTCGTCCCCGGCGGCACCGTCACCGAGCGTTGGATACCCGTCCGCCGGGTCGGGCTGTACGTGCCCGGGGGCCTGGCGGTCTACCCGTCGAGTGTCGTGATGAACGTGGTTCCCGCCCAGGTCGCGGGCGTCGAATCGATCGCGGTGTTCTCGCCGCCGCAGCGCGAGTACGGGGGACAGCCGCATCCGGTGGTCCTCGCCGCGTGTGCGCTGCTCGGCGTGACCGAGGTGTACGCCGTCGGCGGCGCGCAGGCTGTTGCCTTGGCTGCGTACGGCGACGTCGACGCCGGCATCGACGCGGTCGATCTCGTCACCGGCCCGGGCAACGTGTACGTCGCGGCTGCGAAGCGGCTGGTGCGCGGACGGGTCGGCATCGATGCCGAGGCCGGCCCGACCGAGATCGCCATCCTCGCCGACGAGACCGCCGATCCGGTGCACGTGGCCGCCGACCTGATCAGCCAGGCCGAGCACGACACGCTGGCCGCCTCGGTGCTCGTCACCGATTCCGCCGCGCTCGCCGAGGCGGTCGATCGCGAGGTCGAACGTCAGGTCGCCGTCACCAAGCACACCGAACGCGTTCGCAGCGCGCTCACCGGACGGCAGTCGGCGACGGTGCTCGTGCGCGATCTCGAGCAGGGGCTGGCGGTTGTCGACGAGTACGCGGCCGAGCACCTCGAGGTCATCACCGCCGACGCGCGCCGGCGGGCCGAGCGCGTGCGCAACGCCGGCTGCATCTTCGTCGGGCCGCACGCACCGGTGTCGCTGGGCGACTACTGCGCGGGCTCCAACCACGTGCTGCCGACGGGCGGCACAGCACGCCACGCTTCGGGTTTGTCCGTCCAGTCGTTCCTGAAGGGCGTGCACCTCGTCGAGTACACCCGCGACGCGCTCGCCGAGGTGGCACCGCACGTCCTCGCGCTCGCCGAGGCCGAGGACCTGCCGGCGCACGGAGCCGCAGTCGCGGCTCGGCTTCCATGAAGCCCGACCGGATCGCCCTCGCCGACCTGCCGCTGCGCGAAGAACTGCGTGGCGAGCAGCCGTACGGGGCGCCCCAGCTCGACGTCGCGGTGCGGCTCAACGTCAACGAGAACCCGTACCCGCCGAGCGAGCGCGTGATTGCCGAGATGGCGGCGGCGGTGCGCGACGCAGCCGGCGGACTGAATCGCTACCCCGATCGTGACGCCCTGGCACTGCGCGCCGACCTCGCGGCCTACCTCATGGCCGACGGCGCGGGCGGGCTGTCGGTCGAGAACGTGTGGGCGGCGAACGGCTCGAACGAGGTCATGCTGCAGCTGTTGCAGGCGTTCGGCGGGCCGGGACGCACCGCGTTGTCCTTCGCGCCGACCTATTCGATGTATCCCGAGTACGCGCGCGACACGCATACGAAGTGGGTCACCGCACCGCGCACGCCCGACTTCACGATCGACCCCCACGCCGCCGTCGAGGCGATCGCGCGGACCCAGCCGTCGGTCGTCTTGCTCGCGTCGCCGAACAACCCGACGGGCACGGCGCTGCCGCTCGACGTGATCGAGACGATCTGCGCGGCGGCGCCGGGTTTCGTCGTGGTGGACGAGGCCTACGCGGAGTTCCGCCGCGCGGGCACGCCGAGCGCGCTCACCCTGCAGCCGTCGTACCCGCGTCTGGTCGTCACGCGCACGATGAGCAAGGCGTTCGCCTTCGCGGGCGGACGGCTCGGGTACGCCGCCGCGGCGAGTGCCGTCGTGGACGCGCTGCGCATCGTGCGCCTGCCGTATCACCTGTCCGCCGTGTCGCAAGCCGTCGCGCGCGTCGCCTTGGCCAATGCCGACGAGTTGCTGGCACGCGTCGACGAGCTGCGGCGCGAGCGGGACGCGACGGTCGAGTGGCTTCGCACGGCCGGGCTGCGGGTGGCCGACTCGGACGCGAACTTCGTGCTCTTCGGCACGTTCGGCGATCGCCACGCGGTGTGGCAGCGCCTGCTCGATCGCGGCGTGCTGATCCGCGAGACTGGACCCGACGGCTGGTTACGCGTGTCGATCGGCACGCCCGATGAGATGGCAGCGTTCCGATCCGCGTTGGAGGAGTCACGATGAGCAGGCAGGGTCAGATCGATCGCACGACGAACGAGACGTCCGTGCACGTCCGGATCGACCTCGACGGCACCGGCACGACCGAGGTCAAGACCGGTGTCGCGTTCTACGACCACATGCTCTCGTCGTTCGGCAAGCACGGGCTGTTCGACCTCACCGTGCAGGTGACCGGTGACACGCACATCGACGCGCACCACACCGTAGAGGACACCGCGATCGCACTCGGCCAGGCGTTCGCACTCGCCGCGGGCGACAAGGCCGGCACGCGACGCTTCGGCGACGCGCTCATCCCGATGGACGAATGCCTCGTGCAGGCCGCGGTCGATCTGTCCGGGCGTCCCTACTTGGTGCACCGCGAGCCGGACGGCGCCCCGCCCACCATCGGCCCGGACTACGCGACGACTCTGACCCGGCACGTCTTCGAGTCGTTCGCGCACCACGCGAAGCTCGCGCTGCACGTCATCGTGCACAGCGGCCGCGACTGGCACCACATCACCGAGGCGCAGTACAAGGCCGTCGCGCGTGCTTTGCGCGATGCGGTCGAGCTCGATCCGCGGGTGAGCGGCGTGCCGTCGACCAAGGGTGTGCTCAACGGGTGAAGAAGGTCGTGGTGCTCGACTACGGGTCGGGCAACCTCAGGTCTGCCCAGCGGGCGCTCGAACGAGTTGGTGCTGACGTCTCGGTCACCGCGGACCGGCAGGCGGCGCTCGATGCCGACGGTCTGGTCGTCCCGGGCGTCGGTGCGTTCGCCGCGTGCATGGCCGGCTTGACCGCGATCGACGGCGGCGGCGTGATCGGCGAACGGCTGCAGCGCGGGCGTCCGGTGCTCGGCATCTGCGTCGGCATGCAGGTGCTCTTCGACGCGGGCGTCGAGCACGGCGTCGAGACCGCGGGACTCGGTGTGCTGCCCGGCCGCGTCGAGCAGC
>DATGFB010000024.1:0-6211 GCA_035309605.1 Jatrophihabitantaceae bacterium | reverse complement strand
GGTCGGAGTTGGGGACCCGTCCGGTCGCCACGAGCAGCAACTCGCCGGCCGCGGTGGATCCGTCGGTGAGGCCCAGGCGTATCTCCTTGTCGTCGCCCTCGACGCTGAGCACATCGGCGTTCAGCCGCACGTCCCACTTGTCCGACACCAACTCGGTGAATCGATCCGAGATCTCACGGTCGATGTGCCGCAGCAGGGTGCCGCTGCGCGCGATCACCGTCACCTGCACACCGAACGACGAGAAGATGTGAGCGAACTCCGCCGAGATGTACCCGCCGCCGAGGATGACGAGCCGGTCCGGCAGTTGCTCGATGCGCATGATCGTGTCGGACGTGTGGTACGGAATGCCGCTCGACTCGACCAGCGGCGGGATGACTGGACGTGACCCGGCGGCGATGACGATGTGCTCCGCGGTGAACGAATCGCCGCCGGCCGTACGCAGCGTGTGCGCATCTTCGAACTCCACGTGCGACTCGATCAAGGTCGTGTTCGTGCGGCCTGTGCGCCGCCAGTCACGACCGCTGATCGACATCGCATCGATGCGCCCGAAGATGCGGTCGCGGATGTCCGGCCAGCGCACCGCATCCAATGTCGCGTCGATGCCGAGCCGTGACGCCTCGGACACCAAGCTCGCGACGTCGGCCGGATACACGTACATCTTCGTCGGGATGCATCCGACGTTCGTGCACGTCCCGCCGAAGACGCCCTCCTCGACGATCGCGATCCGCCATGCATCGAACTCGAGGGTGGCGATCGTGTTGCCCGAGCCGGTACCGATGATCGCGAGGTCGTAGTCGGCCATGCCGACGACCGTAACCTCACCAGGCGGCGACCGCCTCAGCCATCAGGTCACCGAACAGCATTTCCGCGTCGGCGGATTCGAGACCGCGGCGGACGAACCACGCGCAGACGTTGTCGCAGTCGCGATGCAGGTACGCAGGTCCTTGCGGGTTCGCGACGAGATCGACGACCTGCGGCAGGTCGATCATCACGAGCCGGTCACCGTCGACGAGCAGGTTGTACGGCGACAGATCGCCGTGCGCGAACCCGCCGCGAGCGAGCAACCGCATCGCGTCGACGCATTGCGCATACAGATCGGCGAGCTGCGACCGGTGCGGACGCACTTGCGCCAGCCGCGGCGCGGCCGTCCCGTCGTCGGACCCGATGAACTCGAGCATCACCTCGACGCCGGTCAGTTGCACCGGATAGGGGACCGGCGCGCCGAGTTGCCAGAGCCGGCACAGCGCGTCGAACTCGGCGAGTGCCCACTGCCCCGACAGCAGCGCACGTCCGAACTCGGTGCGCCGGGCCATGGCACGCGTCTCGCGGCTGCGGCGTACGCGACGCCCCTCTTGGTAGCCGGCGTCGCGCTGGAACATGCGGTGCTCGGCAGTCCGGTACCGCTTGGCTGCAAGCAGGCAGCCGGGCGCGTCCGGCACGCCGCGATGGACGAGATGGACGTCGGCTTCCTTGCCGGTCTTGAGCAGACCGAGCTCGGTGTCGATAGCGGACAGTGTCGTGACGACCCAGTCGGGTCGCGGGTCGGGTCCGTGCGTTGCGATGTCCCACGTGGAGTAGTGCGGCTCGACGAACGGCGCGCAGTGCGAGGCGCGGTCACCGTGCGCGTAGTCGTTGAACGGAATGGGGTCGTGCGGATCGTCCAGTTGCACTGGAGGAGCTCCTGATCGACGGCGCGCGAGCCGTCCGGGAGCGGACGGTCAGCGCGAGGACGGACGGGTGGAGGCGAGCAACACCCGGACGGCAGTCATGGCCACGGGTCCCACCTCCTCCTTCGTCCGCAGCGCAAAGCGCGCCGTCGGCACCACGCAGAATGCCCACGCCGGGCTGCGTCCGCAACCGATTTCCTCAGTTCGCGCGCACCGCCGGCCGCGATTCCGCCGGCGCCGGCGTGGTGTGTGCCGGAGTCAGAGCGACCGCGACGGCCAGCGAAAGCAGCACTGCCGCACAACTGAGCATCGCGCCGACGCTGGTTGCAATGCGGATGGCTGCGCTCCTGCGCAGGACGAGCGATGCGCCCATGCCAACCAGACCCACGATCAAGCCCAGCCACCAGATCATCGCGCTCAGAATCGCGGCGACGCCCGTCGCAATCACGAATGCTCCCGCGAGGAGCTTGGCAACGCGATTCATCAGTTCAGGCCGCAACTCGCGCTGGCGCTGTAAAGGACGGTGGCCCCGCCACGGATCTGACCACACCGTGTGTCTGTATAGCTGAACCATCCGATGCCGAAGGAGAACCGCTCCTGGACGTACTGACGCACCTCCCAGCCGACGTTCCAGCTGCCGGCGCCTCCGTTGCCGACGAAGCTCCATCCGGGTGTCGAGCTCTCGCCTCCGCGATCGAAGACGTGGTACGAGGAGATCTGTCCGCCCGAGGAACACCACGCGAGCCCCAGCCACCAGGTGAAGAGAGTGTTGCCCGCCGTTGCGGTAGCGCGCCAACGAATCCACATCGACCAGCAACCCGAGGTTGCGGAGTTCAGCACTGTGTTGGTGTGCGCGACGTCGGCCGTGCTCGCTCCGATGAGGGCTGGATCCGTGCTCGAGATCGCATGGACGATGGGCGTTTCCTCCGTTACGCCGGTAGGCAATGTGACGGCATCGATCTCATGTCGCTGTCGTGCAGTGATGCTGTCGGCAGTGATCGCACCTGATTGGACCTTCGCAAGTGCCGCCAGGCCTGTCGCGATGGGACCTGTGGACGTCGTGGCGTTTGCCGCCGGCGATGCGATCGCAAGCGCCGTAAGCGGAGCAGTCAACGCTGCGGCAAGTAGACGTATTCGCAAGGCCATCTCCCTCGACGTCCGATACGATATCAGACATCAGACAATTCAGGAGATCGTTTGCGTAAGGGCTGGCGTGCAAATGGCGACGTTGCCGCGCAAGTAGCCTTGCGGCGTGCTCCGAATGTCGACGCTGTTCCTGCGCACACTCCGGGACGACCCAGCCGACGCCGAGGTGCCGAGTCACAAGCTGCTGGTCCGCGCCGGTTACGTCCGCCGCGTCGCGCCGGGCATCTACTCGTGGCTGCCGCTCGGCCTCGCGGTGCTGGGCAACGTCGAGCGCGTCGTGCGCGAAGAGATGAACGCGATCGGCGCCCAGGAGGTGCACTTCCCGGCGCTCATCCCGCGCGAGATCTTCGAGGCGAGCGGCCGGTGGGCCGACTACGGCGACTCGTTGTTCCGGCTGCACGACCGCAAGGACGCCGACTACCTGCTCGCGCCCACACACGAGGAGCTGTTCACGCTGCTCGTGAAGGGCGAGTACTCGTCCTACAAGGACTACCCGCTCGCGCTGTACCAGATCCAGACGAAGTACCGCGACGAGGCGCGGCCGCGCGCCGGCATCCTGCGCGGCCGCGAGTTCATCATGAAGGACTCCTACTCGTTCGACCTGTCCGACGAGGGACTCGCCGCGTCCTACCGACGACACCGCGATGCCTACGAGCGCATGTTCACGCGGCTCGGGTTCACGTATCGCATCGTTTTCGCGGTGTCGGGCGCGATGGGCGGCTCGGCGTCGGAGGAGTTCCTCGCGCCGACGCCGTCCGGCGAAGACACCTTCGTGCAGTGCCGCAACTGCGACTACGCCGCGAACACCGAGGCCGTCGAGATCGCCACGCCACCGTCGATCGAGCCGGGCACGTTCGACGCCGAGGTCGTGCTCGACACGCCGGACACCCCGACGATCGACACGCTCGTGGCGCGGCTGAACGAACTCGACCTCGGGCGCACGTACACGGCGGCCGACACGCTGAAGAACGTCGTGCTCAAGACGAAGGCACCGGGCGAGGACGGCTGGGAGCTCTTCGTGGTCGGTGTGCCGGGCGACCGCGAGGTCGACCTCAAGCGCCTCGCCGGACAGCTCGAACCTGTCGTGGTTGCGCAGGCCGAACCCGACGACATCGCCAAGCACCCGGAGCTCGTCAAGGGCTACATCGGTCCGCAGATCCTGGGCGAGGCCGGCGGGTTCGATGTCCGTTACTACGTCGACCCGCTCGTCGTCGACGGTTCGGGTTGGGTCACCGGCGCGAACGCCGAGGGCAAGCACGCGGCGAACGTCGTGCGCGGGCGCGACTTCACGCCCGACGGTGAGATCGGCGCCGTCGAGATCCGCGCCGGCGATCACTGCGCGCGCTGCGGTGGCGAGCTCGAGATCGCGCGGGGCATCGAGCTGGGGCACGTTTTCCAGCTCGGACGCAAGTACGCCGACACGTTCGGCCTGACCGCGCTCGGCCCGGACGGCAAGCCGGTGACCGTGACGATGGGCTCGTACGGCGTCGGCGTCACGCGCGCGGTCGCCGCGCTCGCCGAGCAGACGCACGACGACAAAGGCCTGTGCTGGCCGCGCGAAGTCGCGCCCGCCGACGTGCATGTGGTCGCTACCGGCAAGGACGACACCGTCTTTGCGGCAGCTGACGAGATCGCCGCAGGGCTGGAGGCGCGCGGCGTACGTGTCATGTACGACGACCGTCGCGGCGTGTCGCCGGGCGTGAAGTTCAAGGACGCCGAGCTGATCGGCGTCCCGACGATCGTGATCGTGGGCAAGGGGCTCGAGACCGGCGTCGTCGAGCTGCGCGACCGCAAGACCGACGAGCGCCAAGAGGTGCCGGTCGCGGACGCGGCTGACGCGATCGCTTCGGCGCGGCGCTGACCTCCATGCCGGCACGTCCGCTCGCCGAGCTGATCGACCCCGGCTGGGCGCAGGCGCTGGCGCCGGTCGCCGACCGGATCACGGCGATGGGAGAGTTCCTGCGCGCCGAGATCGCGGCGGGACGCACCTACCTGCCGGCCGGCCGGCACATCCTGCGCGCGTTCCAGCAGCCGTTCGCGGACGTCCGCGTGCTCATCGTCGGCCAGGATCCGTACCCGACGCCCGGTCACCCGATCGGGCTGTGCTTCGCGGTCGAGCGGGACGTGCGTCCCATCCCGCGCAGCCTGCAGAACATCTACCGCGAGCTGCGCGCCGACGTCGGCGTCGAGCCGCCCGAGCACGGCGACCTGACCGCATGGACCGAGCACGGCGTGCTGCTGCTCAACCGCAGTCTCACCGTGTGCCCGGGCAAGCCCGCGTCGCATCGCGGCAAGGGCTGGGAGGACGTGACCGACCAGGCCATCCGCGCGCTGGTCGCCCGCGGGACGCCGTTGGTCGCGATCTTGTGGGGACGCGACGCGCAGACCCTCGCACCGTTGCTGGGTGACACGCCCCGCATCGAGTCCGCCCACCCCAGCCCGATGTCCGCGGATCGCGGCTTCTTCGGCTCCCGCCCGTTCAGCCGCGCGAACGACCTGCTCGAGGCCCAAGGCGCCGAACCGGTGGATTGGGGGCTCAGCTGAGCCGCCCCACAACCGGCGGGTTGTCGGTGCGGGTCACTACGCTCGGAGCGGGAGTGGAACAGCTCCCGGATTTGTTGACTCAGCGACCCGAGAGACCCAGGAAAGCGCAGACCCTGAGCCTGTGAACGACCGTCTGATCGTCCGTGGCGCCCGCGAGCACAACCTCAAGGACGTCAACCTCGACCTGCCCCGCGACGCCCTGATCGTGTTCACCGGGCTGTCCGGCTCGGGCAAGTCGAGCCTGGCGTTCGACACGATCTTCGCCGAGGGCCAGCGGCGCTACGTCGAGTCGCTGTCGGCGTACGCGCGCCAGTTCCTCGGGCAGATGGACAAGCCCGACGTCGACTTCATCGAGGGCCTGTCGCCGGCCGTCTCGATCGACCAGAAATCGACGTCGCGCAACCCGCGCTCGACGGTCGGCACGATCACCGAGGTCTACGACTACCTGCGCCTGCTCTACGCCCGCATCGGCAAGCCCCACTGCCCGATCTGCGGCGAGCCGATCACCAAGCAGACCCCGCAGCAGATCGTCGACCGCATCCTCGAGATGCCCGAGGGCACCCGATTCCAGGTGCTCGCGCCGGTCATCCGCGAGCGCAAGGGCGAATACGTCGACCTGTTCGCCGACCTGCAGGTGAAGGGCTTCGCCCGCGTACGGGTCGACGGCGTCGTCCATTCGCTCACCGACCCGCCGAAGCTCAAGAAGCAGGAGAAGCACACGATCGAGGCGGTCGTCGACCGGCTGGCGGCCAAGCCGTCCAGCAAGCAGCGCATCACCGACTCGGTCGAGACGGCACTGGGCCTCGCCGGCGGCGTGGTGATCCTCGACTTCGTCGACCTGCCGGAGGACGACG
>DATGFB010000023.1:0-4174 GCA_035309605.1 Jatrophihabitantaceae bacterium | reverse complement strand
GCCTGCCAACGCCATTGCGAGCGGTCTGCAGGCGGCAGCCACATGACAGTCGAATCGGGTGGCGCTGTGTTGGTCGCGGTCCACCACAGGGCCTCGAGCGGCATTACTGGCGGCGCATCACCGAACCGGTCCTTTGCGATGAAGTGCGCCGCGTAACTGACGGCGTACAACGCGCGAACAGCAGAGGCGAATTGCGGACCGTTCGGATCGCCCTCGCCGACGACGATGAGATAGCCGAAGTCAGGAACGTCTATGAAGTCGACATGACCAGGGCGCGCCCGACTGAGTTGCTTGGTTGTCAATACTTGCGATGTCGGAGCATTCGACGTGCCTCGACGAACCGTTGCCACCCTGCGAGCATTTCGCACAGTGCGGCCCCAGGATCAGGGCCATTGGTCACTCGCGAGCCGCGCGACAAGCGCCGACCGTCGTGTCGTTCGACCAGTCCGGTTCGGGATCAAGGTCACGCGCACCCGTGTCGAGGGACTTCGGCCATGCCTGGAACCGGGGCCGCCTGACAGCGTCGAGGTCATGACTCCTCGAGGGGATACGGCCAGCGCCAATCGGCGATCGTGGGGTCGTCGATGCCGTGGGCACGGGTGTATTGACGCGCGGCATAGCGAGCCTCGCTCATGAGTTGCCGCACGTCGGCGGCGCGCGGGCCCAGTGACGTGACGCGGTCGATGACGTCCATGACGAGGTGGAAGCGATCGAGGTCGTTGAGCATGACCATGTCGAACGGTGTCGTCGTCGTGCCCTCTTCCTTGTAGCCGCGTACATGGATGTTGTCGTGCCCCGCGCGACGGTAAGTGAGGCGGTGGATCAACATCGGGTAGCCGTGGTACGCGAACACGACCGGCTTGTCGGTGGTGAACAGCGCGTCGAACTCGCGGTCGGAAAGCCCGTGCGGGTGCTCGGTGGACGGTTGTAGCCGCATCAGGTCGACGACGTTCACGAACCGCACGGCCAGGCCGGGGAAGTGCTGGCGCAGCAGATCGGCCGCGGCGAGTGCTTCGAGCGTCGGCACGTCACCGGCGCACGCAAGCACGACGTCGGGGTCTGCTCCGCCGTTCGTGCTGGCCCACTGCCAGATGCCGACGCCACGCGCGCAGTGCATCGCAGCGGTTTCGATGTCGAGGTACGTGAGCGCGGGCTGCTTGCCGGCGACGATGATGTTCACGTAGTCGCGACTGCGCAGGCAGTGGTCGGCGACGGACAGCAGTGTGTTGGCGTCCGGCGGCAGGTATACCCGGACGACCTCGCCCTTCTTGTTGACGATGTGGTCGATGAAGCCTGGGTCTTGGTGCGAGAAGCCGTTGTGGTCCTGCCGCCACACGTGCGACGTCAACAGGTAGTTGAGCGATGCGACGGGTCGCCGCCACGCGATCTGCTTGGACGTCTTGAGCCACTTCGCGTGCTGGTTCACCATCGAGTCGACGATGTGGATGAACGCCTCGTAGCAGGTGAACAAGCCGTGCCGGCCAGTCAGTGTGTAGCCTTCGATCCAGCCCTGGCACAGGTGCTCCGACAGCACCTCCATGACCCGGCCCGACGATGCGAGGTGGTCGTCGGTCGGCAGCGACTGGGCGTGCCATACCCGGTCGGTCACGTCGAAGACGGCGTCGAGCCGGTTCGATGCCACTTCGTCCGGGCCGACGAGCCGGAACGTCGTCGGGTTGAATCGGATCACGTCGCGCAGCCAGCGGCCGAGCACGCGGGTGGCCTCCGCGAGGTCGACTGCGGGGTGCTCGACGGCGACGGCGTGGTCGCGGATGTCGGGCAGTTCGAGGTCCTTGAGCAGCATGCCGCCGTTCGCGTGAGGGTTGGCGGTCATGCGGCGGTCACCGTCCGGGACCATCGCGGTCACCCCGGGCCGCACCGCGCCGTTCGCGTCGAACAGTTCCGCGGGCCGGTAGCTGCGCAGCCACTCCTCGAGTTGGCGCAGGTGATCGGAGTTCGTGCGCACGTCACCGATCGGTACCTGGTGGGCGCGGAACGTGCCCTCGACGGGTACGCCGTCGACGATCTTCGGGCCGGTCCAACCCTTGGGCGTGACCAGCACGATCATCGGCCATCGCGGCCGCTGCGGTGCGGCGCTGCTCGACCGAGCGGCATCTTGGATCGCGGCGATTTCGGCGAATGCGGTGTCGAGTGCCGCGGCCATCGCCACGTGCATCGTCGCCGGTTCGTCGCCCTCGACGACCACGGGCGCGTAGCCGAATCCGGCGAGCATGGCGAGCAGATCCGCGCGGGGTATGCGTGCCAGCACGGTGGGGTTTGCGATCTTGTATCCGTTCAGGTGCAAGATCGGCAGCACCGCACCGTCGGTGCGCGCGTCGAGGAACGTGTGCGCGTGCCAGCTCGCGGCCAGCGGTCCGGTTTCGGCTTCACCGTCGCCGATCACGCACGCCGCGATCAGGTCGGGGTTGTCGAGCACCGCGCCGTACGCGTGCACGAGCGAGTAGCCGAGCTCGCCGCCCTCATGGATCGATCCCGGCGTCTCCGGCGCGACGTGGCTCGGGATACCACCGGGGAATGAGAACTGCCGGAACAGCCGGCGCAGCCCTTCCTCGTCGTGCCCGATGTGCGGATAGATCTCGGTGTACGTGCCGTCGAGGTAGGCGTTCGCCACAGCTGCGGGCCCGCCGTGACCGGGGCCGATGATCGTGATGACGTTCGCATCGCGCTCGCGGATGACCCGGTTCAGATGCGCGTGCACGAAGTTCAGGCCCGGCGACGTGCCCCAGTGCCCGAGCAACCGGGGCTTGACGTGCTCGGGGCGCAACGGCTCCGACAGCAGCGGGTTGTCCAGCAGGTATATCTGGCCGACGGACAAGTAGTTCGCCGCACGCCAGTACGCGTCGACGACGTCGAGGTCGGACCGGGCCGTCGCAACGGACCGCACACCCGTTGCCGTCATGCCGTCCACCGGTGGTGGCAACGCTGCTCTCATCGCAGTATCTCCTTCACGAAGCTCGTCACGTGTGCAGGACCGCGGCGCCGCTGAATCGGCCGTGCGCCAGGTCCGCGAGTGCGTCCTGCGCGTCGCGCAGGTGGTAATCGACCGTCGTCGCGTGCAGCCCGAACTGTGCTGCGAGGTGCAGGAACGTCTCCCCGTCTGCACGCGTATTCGCGGTGACACTGCGCAGCCGCCGTTCGAGGAACAGCTCGGCCGCGTAGTCCAACGGTGGGATCTGTGACAGCCATATGCCGGCCACGGCGAGTGTCGCGCCGCGGTCCAATGCGCGCAGCGCGACCGGTACGAGGTCTCCGGCAGGGGCGAACAGAATCGCACCGTCGAGTGGCTCCGGCGGTGTATCCGTGGCACCGGCGACCGAGTCCACGCCGAGCTCCGTGGCGAGCCGGCGATTGCCCTCCCCGCGAGTCATGACGTGCACGCGGTAACCGAGGTGCAGTGCGACTTGCGCGGTGAGGTGGGCGCTGCCGCCGAACCCGTAGATACCGAGGGCGCCGCCCGTCGGGACGTCGGCGGACTGCAGCGCGCGGTAGCCGATGATCCCGGCGCACAAGAGCGGTGCAGCCTGCGTGTCGGAGATCTTGGCCGGAATCGCGTAGGCGAACGCCTCGTCGACGACGCACTGCTCCGCGTAGCCGCCGTCGAGATCCCAGCCGGTGAACAGTGGACTGGCGCAGAGGTTCTCCGCGCCGCGCCGGCAGTACTTGCACACGCCGCAGGTCCGCGCCAACCACGGCACACCGATCCGGTCGCCGACCGCGAAGCGGCTCGCGGCAGGGCCGACGGAATCGACGACGCCCACGACTTCGTGACCCGGCACTACGCCGTGCCGATGCGGTGGCAGGTCGCCCTCGGCGAGATGCAGGTCGGTGCGGCACACGCCGCAGCACGTCACCGTGACGCGCACCTGGCCGTGGCTCGGCTCCGGCGAGGGGCGCTCGACGAGACGCAACGGTCCGTCGTCGATGGGGGCGGGTACGTCCACGATCCAAGCGAGCATGTCCGTCAGCCCCGTGATCGACTGATCGACTGTGCATGTGCATCCGCGTCGGCGACGATCTGCGTGCCGGCTGTCCCGTCGAGTAGTTCGGCCACGTCGCCCAGGGTGCCGATCGCACAGGGGTTCCCGGTCGCGGTGACGAACTCGCGGCACGCATCGATCTTCGGCCCCATCGACCCGGCCGGGTAGGCCGTCGT
>DATGFB010000022.1:0-3168 GCA_035309605.1 Jatrophihabitantaceae bacterium | reverse complement strand
TGCCGCCCCGGCGCCGTCACCGAATCTGACGGCGTACGACGCACACGGCCACCGGCTGCCGTCGGACCCGCGACTGCGCGGCGGTGAGACAGTGCTGCTCGTGGTCACGGGCTTCGCCGCTTCGGTGACCGTCCAGGTGCGTCTCGCCGGATCGGAGACGGCGCAGTACGACGTCGCCGACGGTTCCGGGACCGTGCACGACATCTACGTCGTGCCGGCGGCCCTGCCGAACGCTGCGTACGTACTGACGTTCGTCGGACCGGGCCCGCAGGACCCGGCGACGATGACCGGGCTCCCGCACGCGACGGTCAGCAACGACGACGGCGTGATCGTGACGGTGCCGAATGGCGGCTTCTTCGCGTTTCACATAGGCCCGCGACGCCCGACGGGACCGCCCAGCCCGACCGCGAGTGTGGCCGGCGAGAGTACGAGCCGTGCCGGTGGCCTGCCGAACACCGGCGAGGACGTACTCACGCCGTTGTTCGTCGGCCTGATCGCACTCGCCGCTGGTGTCGGCGCCGTCGCCCTCGGGCTCAGGCAACGAGGCGGGCGCCGGGAGCCGGGCCGGTAACAACGCGCGTCGTACGGCACACGCCTTCGGCAGCGAGGGCGGCGGCGAGGTGCGTTGCCGACGCACCGTCCACGCAGAGGAACGCGCACGTCGGACCGGATCCGGAGACGATGCCGACAAGCGCACCGAGTTCTTCACCTGCGCGCAGCGTGCGCGCGAGTTGCGGTGCAAGGGCTAGCGCCGCTGGCTGCAGGTCGTTGTGCAGTTCGGACGCGACGCGTACGGGATCGCCTGAGCGCAGCGCGTCGAGCAGACCGTCCGGGGCACGCAGCGGCGCGATGACCGTGCCCTCGCGTTGGCGGTCCAACTCCGCGTACGCGTCGGGCGTCGAGATGCCGAACGAGGCAACCGCGAGCACCCAGTGGAACGTCCCGGTCGAGAGCGCCGGCGTCAGTTGCTCGCCGCGTCCGGTGCCGAGCGCGGTACCGCCGGTGAGCGCGAACGGGACGTCGCTACCCAATTGCGCGGCGAGGTCATGCAGCTCACGCTTGGACGAGCCCGTCTGCCACAGCATCGCGCACGCGAGCAGCGTGCCGGCCGCGTCCGCGGAACCGCCCGCCATGCCACCCGCGACGGGTATCGCCTTGGTGATCTCGATGTCGGCGTGCGGAGCAACCTCGGCACGCTCGGCGAGCAGCGACGCGGCGCGCCACGCGATGTTGTCCGGGCCGTTCGGCAATGCACCCGTGTCTGCGCCGGTCATGCGCAGCGCGAGCCCATGAGAATCGGCCGCGACGACGTCGTCGAACAGGTCGACGGCCTGGAACACGGTGACCAGGTCGTGGTAGCCGTCGGCCCGGCGCGGCCCGACACCGAGATGCAGGTTGATCTTGCCAGGTACCCGGACACGCACGGATCGCGCTGCGCCCGTTCCCTCGGCGGCGACCATCACTGCCGATGCTAGTGACCCGCCGTCCTGAGCCACGTTTGCCGGAAACTCGGTCGGTTTGTGTCGGGGTCGCCCGATACCGTGGCGGCTGGCCGGCGATCCCGGCCATCGATCCCAAGGAGAGCCATGACCGACGTCATCAAGGCGTCCGGCCTCGTCAAGGTCTTCGGGCAGACCCGCGCCCTGGACGGCCTCGACCTGGCGGTGCCCGAGGGCACCGTGCTCGGCCTGCTGGGGCCCAACGGTGCGGGCAAGACGACCGCGGTGCGCATCCTCGCCACGCTGCTCGAGCCCGACGGCGGCAGCGCCGAGGTCGCGGGTTTCGACGTCGTGCGCCAGGCCGCCCAGGTGCGCGCGAGCATCGGCCTGTCGGGTCAGTACGCGGCCGTCGACGAATACCTGACCGGCTTCGAGAACCTCGACATGGTGGGCCGCCTCTACGGCATGGGTGCGCGCGCCGCACGCGAACGCGCGCGTGAACTGCTCGAACGCTTCCGGCTCGACGACGCGGCCGACCGTCCGGTCAAGACGTACAGCGGCGGCATGCGGCGTCGTCTCGACCTCGCGGGCTCGCTCGTCGCGCAGCCGCCGGTTCTCTTCCTGGACGAGCCGACCACCGGGCTCGACCCGCGCAGCCGCACCGAGATGTGGGACGTCATCGTCGACCTGGTCAAGGCCGGCAGCACGCTGCTGCTGACCACGCAGTACCTCGAGGAAGCCGACCGACTCGCCGACGACATCGTCGTCATCGACCACGGCAAGGCGATCGCGCAGGGCACCGCCGACGAGCTCAAGGCGCAGGTCGGTGGCGAGCGCGTCGAGATCGTCGTCGCGACGGCTGACGACCTCGCACCGGCGCGGGAAGTGCTCGTCGACCTCGGCGACGGCTCGGTGACGGTCGACGATCACAGCCGTCGGCTCACGGCGCCGGTCAAGGGCGGTGCCGGTGTGCTCATCGAGGCGCTGCGCCACTTCGACGCCCGTGGCATCGGCGTGCACGACGTCGCACTGCGGCGGCCGACGCTGGACGAGGTGTTCCTCACGCTCACCGGGCACGGCGCGGAGGACGACGCCGCCATCGCGGCCGCCAAGGAGGCGAGCGCATGACCGTCGTGACGTTGAGCCGACCGACCACGTTCAAGCCATTGGTCGACGGCATCACGATTACCCGACGCAACCTGGTCAAGGTCAAGCGCGTACCTGACCTACTCGTGTTCTCGACGATCTCGCCGATCATGTTCATCCTGCTGTTCGCATACGTGTTCGGCGGCTCGATCCACAACACCGGCGTGAGCTATCACGAGTACCTCATCCCGGGTGTGTTCGTGCAGACCGTGATCTTCGGGTCGACGTTCACCGGCATGGGCATGGCCGAAGACATGCAGAAGGGCATCATCGACCGCTTCCGCTCGCTGCCGATGGCACAGTCAGCCGTACTCGTCGGGCGCACGACCAGTGACGCGCTCACGAACGTGCTGATGCTCGTGATCATGTCGCTGACCGGGCTCATCGTCGGCTGGCGTATTCGCGGCTCGGTCTTCGACGCGCTCGGCGCGTATCTGCTGCTGCTGCTCTTCGCGTATGCGATGTCGTGGATCATGGCCTGCGTCGGGCTCGCGGTCGCGGTGCCCGAGGTGGTCAACAACGCGTCGTTCGTCGTCATCTTCCCGATGACGTTCATCGCCAACACGTTCGTCGCCGCGAGTTC
>DATGFB010000021.1:0-4140 GCA_035309605.1 Jatrophihabitantaceae bacterium | reverse complement strand
TCCTTCGAAAGCTGCTCGTGCAGCCGAGACAGAATTGCCGACTTGCCCACCCCGGGCTCGCCCGAAATGACTGCAACGGCCGGATGACCCTGCTGTGCGCGCTCCGCGCACGCCAACAGCGCGCCCAACTCTGTGTTACGTCCGATGAACACAGACGTGGCGGCTGCCGTCGTCGGCGCAACCTGCACAACTTTCTCGATCGGTGGCAACTGCGCGACGACCTGGTTGAGGATGTCGCGCTCGAGTTGTTGCAGTGCTGGCCCGGGATCGACGCCGAGTTCGTCTGCGAGGCGTTCGCGTGCTCGGCGCAGCGTCGCAAGCGCGTCTGCCTGACGGCCGGACAAGTACTGGACCAACGCAAGAAGCCGCCAGCCTTCTTCGCGTAGCGGCGCATCAACAACCAGGCGCTCCGCTTCAGCGGTGGCATGCGCGGTCGCGCCGACCCTTATCGCCGCGTCGACGAGTTGTTCTCGTGCAACGAGATGGAGCTCCTGCAGGCGCGCGGCTTCAGCGGCCACCCACGGTTCTGCGGCGAACTGCGCAAAGGCCGAACCGTTCCACAGCCGCAACGCGTCGTCGAGCGTGTCGTAACGATCGCGATCAGCGAGCTCGGCGGCCGAAAGCACCTGGTTCTCGAAGCTCCAGGCATCGACCGCTTTGACGGGCAGCCGGACGGCGTATCCCGGCGCCGCGCTCACGAGCACCGCGGCAGGCGCGCGAGGTTCGCGTCCTGGTTCGAGCGCCCGGCGAAGGTTCGAGATGTATGCCTGCAGTGCACCGATCGCGCGAGGCGGCGGCTCGCCGTGCCACAGGTCGTCGATGATCTTGTCGACGGAGACCACCCGACCGCTGGCGATCACCAGCAGTGCGAGGACGGCGCGCTGCCGTGGTCCGCCGAGGTCGACTCGCGCACCGTCGATCTCCGCATCGACGGGCCCGAGCACTCGGATCGTCGGTACGCCCCCGACCACGAGGGCAGCGTATGACGAACCGGCGCCCACGCAACCCCGTTGTCGCGGAACGTAATCGAAAGGCTGGATAGGCTGCCGGACGTGCAGCGATGGCGCGGACTGGACGCGGTGCCCACCGGCTGGGGGCACTGCGTCGTCACGATCGGTGTGTTCGACGGCGTGCACCGCGGCCACGCCGAGATCATCACCAAGGCCGTCGCGCAGGCGAGAGAGCGCGGCGTTCCGAGCGTCCTGATCACGTTCGTCCCGCATCCGTCCGAGGTCGTCCGTCCTGGATCGCATCCGCCCGCGCTCACGACGATCGTGCGGCGCGCCGAACTCGTCGAGCAACTCGGCGTCGACGTGTTCTGCGCGCTTCCGTTCACGCTCGAGTTCTCGCAGATGGAGGCCGACGAGTTCGCGCACCTCGTGCTGGTCGAGAAGCTGCATGCGTCCGGTGTCGTGGTCGGTCAGAACTTCCACTTCGGGCACCGGGCGGCGGGCGACATCGCGTTGTTGGAACGGCTCGGCGCCACGTTCGGCTTCACCGCGGAGGGGATCCCGCTGCTGCGCACGGACGGCACTCCGCTGAGCGCGACGTATGTGCGGTCGTGCGTGCAGGCCGGCGACATGCAAGGCGCCGCGGACGCGCTCGGGCGGCCGCATCGCGTCGACGGCATCGTCGAGCGCGGCGACCAGCGCGGACGGGATCTCGGCTTCCCGACCGCCAACCTGCGCACCGAGGCCTGGGCCGCGGTGCCGGCCGACGGCGTGTACGCGGGACGTGCGATACGCCTCGACGAGTGGGGTCGCACCTTCGACGGCCCGCCGCTCGGTGCCGCCGCGATCTCGGTCGGCACCAACCCCACGTTCGACGTCCGGCAACGTCGCGTCGAGGCGTACGTGCTCGATCTCGACCAGGACCTCTACGGCGACGCGCTCGGCATCGAGTTCGTCACCCGGCTGCGCGGCATGGAGAAGTTCGACACCGTCGAGGCGCTCGTCGCGCAGATGCACGCCGACGTGGACACGACGAGGTCGCTCAACCTCGGCTGACCACGCGACGATCACGCACGAACTCGCGGCTCTTCCGGAGTTCGTGCGTGATCGTCGGGGCGGTCAGGCGGGCTTGACGCGCGTCGGGCGCGTCGCGCTCACGTCGAACAGCGGCTTGAGCCACGCGGTGCCGAGGCGGCGCCGCTGCCGGCGCACGCGGGGCCTGGCGTCGCGCAACTGCTTGGCCATGCGAGCGTTCGAGGCCTCGGCGACGAGCTGCCGCCGGCGTTCCTCGGCCACCATTGCAGAGAATTGGCTGTACATCGCCGATCCCTCCCTTCGTTGAGCTGACCGGAAGGAGCGCGACGCACCCGGCCGAATACGGCGAGGCGAGGCGCGTCACATCTGTCGACATCGGGCGGTGAGCCGCTGCCGAGGCGGCGTGTCGCGCTGCTGACGGGCCAATGTCCGCGGGCGGTGGCGATTGGGCCGGAGGCACCCTCCGCTGGTAGCCTTGCCTGTTGGTGCGCTCCGGCGCGCCCGCAGATCGCGTTTCCAATCCTGCCGTGACGAATCCCGGCGGGGCGCCCTGCACCGACAACGAAGGGGTCGTCCATGCCGCTGGCAAGCGACGTCAAGAAGCAGATCATCACCGAGTACGGCTCCTCCGCGGGCGACTCCGGCTCCGCCGAAGTGCAGGTCGCGCTGCTGTCCAAGCGCATCAGCGACCTCACCGAGCACCTCAAGACGCACAAGCACGACCACCACAGCCGCCGTGGGCTGCTGCTGCTGGTCGGCCGTCGCCGCCGGTTGCTCAACTACCTGGCCAAGACCGACATCAACCGCTACCGCGCGGTGATCGAGAAGCTCGGCCTGCGCCGCTAGCTCGTCCGAGGGTGGTCCCGTTCGGGGCCACCCTCATTCACAACTGAATACACACCGCCGGACGCACACAAACGCGTCCTTGCGACTACTGAACCAGCCAGTGAGGCCGGTCCTCGGTAGTGGCGGCCGGTCCACCCAGCTCATTGGGTACAGGGGATCGCCCGCTTCGATCGAAGACCGGCACACGACTGAGCGAGGCTGAGCGAGCTCGCTCGTTCGGGCCGAGTGATGGAGTGTTGAGGCGCGTAGCGCCGATCACCTGACATCAGGTGTCTGCTCGTTCGTCGCACGTGGCGCCCGGCGCCAACACGGCACTCCCGCATGGGCGGGACTGTGCCGACGAACGAGAGGAGTCTCGCTGTGGCAGCACAGCCGGAGACATCAATGAACACAGAAGACGGCATCTACGAAACTGTCGCAACAATCGACAACGGCAAGTTCGGCACCCGGAGCATCCGCTTCGAGACGGGCCGGCTCGCCAAGCAGGCCGCGGGTTCGGTCGTCGCCTACCTGGACGACGACACGATGCTGCTGTCGGCCACCACCGCGGGCAAGCACCCGCGCGAGGGATTCGACTTCTTCCCGCTGACGGTCGACGTCGAGGAGCGCATGTACGCCGCGGGCCGCATCCCCGGCTCGTTCTTCCGCCGCGAGGGACGCCCGAGCGAGGACGCGATCCTCACCTGTCGCCTGATCGACCGCCCGCTGCGCCCGACCTTCATCAAGGGGCTGCGCAACGAGGTGCAGGTCGTCATCACCGTGATGGCGCTCAACCCCGACCACGCCTACGACGTGCTCGCGATCAACGCGGCGTCGGCCTCGACCCAGCTCTCCGGGCTGCCGTTCAACGGCCCGGTCGGCGGCACCCGCGTCGCGCTCATCGAGGGGCAGTGGGTCGCCTTCCCGACGCACACCGAGCTCGAGAGCGCGACGTTCGACATGGTCGTCGCGGGCCGCGTGCTCGACGGCGGTGAGGTCGCGATCATGATGGTCGAGGCCGAGGCCACCGAGAAGACCATCGAACTCATCGCCGGCGGCGCCACCGCGCCGACCGAGGAGGTCGTCGCAGCCGGTCTCGAGGCCGCGAAGCCGTTCATCGCCGAGCTGTGTCGCGCGCAGGCCGAGCTGGCGGCCAACGCCGCCAAGCCGGTTGCCGAGTTCCCGGTCTTCCTGGACTACTCCGATGAGGTCTTCGCCGCGGTCGAGAACGCCGTGTCGGCCGAGCTTGCCGTTGCGCTGA
The DNA here is from genome assembly GCA_035309605.1 of Jatrophihabitantaceae bacterium. Classification (GTDB taxonomy): domain Bacteria; phylum Actinomycetota; class Actinomycetes; order Mycobacteriales; family Jatrophihabitantaceae; genus DATGFB01. The sequence continues at coordinate 69 of DATGFB010000021.1, read as the reverse complement.
CGATCGCCGACAAGCAGGAGCGCGAGTCGCGCCTCGACGAGATCAAGGACGAGGCCAAGCGCGCTCTCG
>DATGFB010000020.1:0-4616 GCA_035309605.1 Jatrophihabitantaceae bacterium | reverse complement strand
GCGACCTGTTGCGTGACGTGTCGTCGTTCGTCGCCGCGCTCGAGTCGATGTTCGGCGGTTTCCGCGAGCGCGCGCAGCACACGTACGAGCTGCTGAAGACGCCGGGCACCGCGTTCGTCGTGGTGGCCGCACCCGAACCGGACGCACTGCGCGAGGCGTCCTACTTCGTCGAGCGACTGTCCTCCGAGCGGATGCCGCTGGCCGGCCTCGTCGTGAACCGGATGCGCCGCGTCGAACCCGTCGACGGGGTGGCGCCGCTCAGTGCGGCGCGCGCCGAAGCGGCCGCCGACGCACTCGCGGCCAAGAGCGAGAGTGAGGCCGGCGCGCTCGCCGTCGCGGCGTTGCGCGTGCACGCCGAGTCCGCGGCCGCCGCCGAACACGACGAGCGCATGGCCCGCCGCTTCTGCTCCGCGCACCCGGAGGTCGCGGTGGTCGTGGTGCCCGCGCTGCCCGTGGACATCCACGATCTCGACGGCTTGCGTGAGATCAGCGGGCTCCTGGCTGATCCACAGCCGATGGCGTAGCCCGGACGCCGTCGCCTGAGTTGGCGCTCAGGACGGATTCGGGAGCGTCGAGAGCGCCCCGTAGGCTGGCCCATCATGGCTTCTCCGGGCAACCAGTTCCCTTGGTCCACGGTCGGCCGGCTCGCCGTTGTGCTGCTCGCCGCATCGATCCTGACCGTCGGATTGGCGCTGCCCTACGTCGGCGGCCTCGGGCTGGCCGCCAGGCACGAGGCGTCGAAGTTCCTCAACACGCCGTGCAACCTGCAAGAGACGCAGCCGCCGCGCAAGACGACGTTGTTCGCGAACGACGGCAAGACGGTGATCGCGACGCTGTTCACGCAAGACCGTCAGCCGATCCCGCTCTCGCAGGTCCCGAAGTCGCTACAGCAGGCGCTGGTCGCCACGGAGGACCGGCGCTTCTACAGCCACCACGGCGTCGACATGCGCGGCCTGATCCGTTCCGCGATCAGCACGTCCGGCGGTGACACGCAGGGCGGCTCGACGTTGACGATGCAGTACGTCAAGCAGATCCGCTACTACCAGGCCGGATCGGACGTCGCGAAGCAGCAAGCCGCGATCAACCAGAACCTGAACCGCAAGATCGAGGACGCCAAGTGCGCGATCTACCTCGAGAACACCAAGCACGAGTCGAAGGACACGATCCTCGACAACTACCTCAACATCGCTTTCTTCGGTGAGAACGCGTACGGCATCCAGACCGCTGCCGAGACGTACTTCAACAAGCCGGCGAGCAAGCTGACGCTGCCCGAGTCGGCGATGCTGGTCGGTCTGCTGCGCGCGCCGACCGAGTACGACCCGTTCCAATACCCGCAAGCCGCGCGCGACCGCCGCAATCAGGTGCTGCAGAACCTCGTCGACGTGCACGACCTCCCGCAGGCCGAAGCCGACAAGTACAAGTCGACGCCGATCAACCTCGCGACGACGCGGCCGCCGGTCGTACGCGAAGGGTGCGCGAACGCGGACACCAAGATCCTTAACGTCGGCTTCTTCTGCGACTACGTCGTCAACTGGCTCGAGACGGTCGGCAAGGTATCCGACACGCAGCTGACCACCGGCGGGCTCAAGGTCATCACGACCCTCGACGCGGGACTGCAGAACTCGATGCAGCAACACCTGCAGGCGTCGATGCCGGCGGCGTCGCCGATGACGGCGGTGCTGCCCGCCGTCGATCCGAAGAACGGCAACATCCTCGCGATGGCGACGAGCAAGCTGTACGGACAGCACACCTCGACCAAGGACACATCGCACACGCAGTTGCCGATCTTCACCGAGTACTCAGCGCAGGGCGCATCGACGTACAAGCTGTTCCCGCTGCTTGCCGCGTTGCAGACCGGCGTCCCGGCGAACCAGGCGATCTACACGAAGCAGACGCCGTCGATCAGCTCGACCGGCGTGCGAGGGCCGGTCGGCTACCGGCCCTCGAACTGCCAGACGTCCGACCCGGTGCAGAACGGCGACGCTCAGGAGACGTACTTCGACACCGAAACGATGTCGTCGGCCACGGCGAAGTCCTCGAACACGTACTTCGTCGGCCTCGTCGACCAGCTCTTCGGCTGTGACCTCAAGCCGGTCGTCGACATGGCCAGCAAGCTCGGCATGGACGGTCTGCAGGAGCCGAGCGGCGACGCGAACTTCACCGTCGCGCAGTCAGTGATCAACTACGGTCGCGCGCAGGAGCTGGTGCTCGGTGACATCGGCACGAGCCCGCTCGAGCTCGCCGGTGCGTACGCGGCGGTCGCCGGCGGTGGACGCTACAACGCACCCGCGCCGGTGCTGTCGATCACGGACGAGAACGGGCAGACGATCTCGGTCAATCGCTCGCCTGCCGTGCAGGTTGTGAGCGAGCAGGCTGCTGCCGAAGCCGTGCAGATCCTCACCGGTGACACGAGGTACCCGGGCACGGCCGCGTCGCAGTTCGCGTCGTGGTACCAGCAGAACCCGGGCTCGCTCGTCGCGAGCAAGACGGGTACGAGTGTCGCGGTCGTCGGCAACAACGACAACGCCGGCAACGCGTCGCTGTGGTTCGTCGGCATGACGCCCGATCTCGTCGCCACGAGCGCGCTGATCAACTTCGACCACCCGAGTGCACCGGCCGCCGGCCTGCCGGGACTCGCGGATCCGGCGAACCAGGCCTACGGCGCGTTCGCCGCGCAGATGTGGCTCGACGCGCTCGCGCCGTCGTTGTCCGGCAAGTCGTGGACGTGGCCGTCGCCCACGGCGGTCGCCGGTATCGCAGTGCCGCCGATCACGGGCATGGACCTGACCACGGCCGCAAACACGTTGAAAGCCGCCGGGTTCAAGATGGTGCAGCTCGACCAGAAGAACTCGCTGCAGTGCGCGAGCGCGGTGCCGCCGGGCAACGTGGCGTTCTACGGGCCGCAGATTGCACTGCCCGGATCGACGATCACTGTCTGCCCGAGCAACGGAAGTCCGCCGCTAGCGCAACCGGTGCCGGTGCCGCACGTCAGCCCGAGCCGCAGCCCGGTCTCGTCCTCGCCGCCGGCCAGCCCAACGCGCAGGCGCCCCGGCCGCTGAGGTCGGCCCTGCGTCGGTGCTCAACCGCAGTCTTCCGCCGGATATCGAACCGACTCTGCTGGTGATCACCCGGCGAGTTGGCGGCGCACCTCGTCGCTGACGCGCTTGCCGTCGGCGCGTCCTGCGACGACGGGCTGCGCGGCCTTCATCACCGCGCCCATCTGCGCCATGCCGCTCGCGCCGACGTCGGCGATCGCAGCTCGGACGATCTCGGCGAGTTCGGCGTCGGCGAGCTGTGCCGGAAGATAGCTCTGCAGCACGCCGCCTTCGGCACGTTCGCGTTCTGCGAGCTCCGCACGTCCGGCCTGCTCGAACGCCTCGGCGGCCTCGCGGCGCTTCTTCTCCTCGCGCGCGAGCACCTTCGTCACCTCGTCGTCGCTCAGCTCGCGCGCGACCTTCCCGGCGACCTCTTCGTTCGTGATCGCGGTGAGCGCCATGCGCAGCGTTGCCATGGTCAGTTCGTCGCGGGCCTTCATCGCGGCGTTGAGGTCGGCGTGCAGCTTGGCCTTGAGCTCGGGCATGCGCTCACGGTATCGAGGACGGCCAGTCCGTACGCTCGTCGGCATGGGGCGGGTTGCGCGCAGCAGCGGCTGGCTGGTCGGTGCGGGAGCTGCTGCGTTCGCGTACGGCTCCTTGATCGAGCGCAATGCGTACACGCTTCGCCGTTGGGACGTGCCGGTGCTCGCGCCCGGCAGCGACCCGATCCGCGTGCTGCACGTGTCCGATCTGCACATCACGTCCGCGCAGAAACGCAAGCACCGCTGGATCCGCGAGCTCGCCGCTTTGCAGCCGGATCTCGTCGTCAACACGGGCGACACCATCTCTGCCGTCGACGCGCGCCCGTCGGTGATGCACGCGCTGGAGCCGCTGCTCGAGTTCCCCGGCGCGTTCGTGCCGGGCAACAACGACTACTGGGCGCCGAAGTGGAAGAACCCGGCGCGCTATTTCACGCAGGAGACGCGGATCATGCGCGGCACGCCGCTGCCGTGGGGCGAACTCGCTGCTGAGCTTGCCGCGGCCGGGTGGACCGACCTGACACATGTGCGCACCGCGCTCGACATCAAGGGCGGACGTAGCGTCGCGCTGGCCGGCACGGACGACCCGCACTTGCGCCGCGCTCGCTACCACCGAATCGCGGGCGCCGCTGATCGTTCGGCCGACGTGCGGATCGGATTGATCCACTCACCCGAGCCGGAACTGCTCGGCTCGTTCGCCGTCGACGGCTACGACCTCGTCGTCGCGGGGCACACGCACGGCGGTCAGGTGCGCCTGCCGTTCGGCCCAGCGATCGTCACGAACTGCGGCATCGACGTGCGGCGCGCGCGCTGGCTGCATCCGTGGGACGAGCGCATGTATTTCCACGTGTGCGCCGGCCTAGGCACGAATCCGTTCGCGCCGATCCGGTTCGCCTGCCGCCCTGAAGCGTCACTGCTCACGCTCGTCCCGCGGCCCTCCTGAGGCGGTCAATCGGGCGTGGGCGAACCGGTATGCTGTCACGGTTGTTCAGCCACGGGGTGTGGCGCAGCTTGGTAGCGCGCTTCGTTCGGGACGAAGAGG
>DATGFB010000019.1:0-6616 GCA_035309605.1 Jatrophihabitantaceae bacterium | reverse complement strand
GAAAGGCGACGAAGAGCGGTTTATCGCACACGGTTTCTCCGGCTACGTATCGAAACCGATCGACACGCGCTCCTTTGCCGACGTCGTGTCGTCATTCCTCCGCGAGCCCGAGGTCTGAGGTGTTCCCTCGGCGCCGCCACGAGGCCGGGGGCGCTGTTATGTCCGTGCAATCCCGCGGCGTCAAGCTGCCGTTATGGCAGCGGACCGGCGCGGCGGTCGGCGTGAGCACGTCTGACGGCGACCCCCGCCGTTTCGCCCTGCCCTGGGCGCGGGTCACCGGGACGCTGTCGGCCGAGGACGTCGCCACCCGCCTCGGCGGACGTGCCGGCGTCGCACTCGGCGTTCTGTTGTTCTCGCTCGTCCTGATCCCGTCGTCGAGCCAATCCCCGCGCTGGGTGTTGTTGTCCGCCGCAGTGCTGGCACTCGGCGCGGGCGCGGTACTGCTCGTGCTGCGCCGGCCGCCGCCGATGGTGCTGCTCGATGCGCTGCTCGTCGTCGCCGACGGGCTGCTCGTCGGCGTCGCGTCGTACAACGGCCCGCAGCAGTCGGCGTTTCCCGGCGTGTACCTGGTGATCGGCACGATCATCTTCGCCGCGCGCAGGTGGACCGTCGTCGCGTTCCACACCGCGCTGCTCGGTGCGAGCTACGCGGGCGTGCTCGCGGTCGGTCCCGCGCACCAAGAGGTGGCAGCGCGTTGGTGGATCGTCATGATGATCATCGTCGTCGTCGGTGTCTTCGTGCGATGGCTGGTCAGCACCGTCACCGGCCTCGCGGTCGCCGAACACGCGGCGCGCGAACTCGCCGAGAGTGCGACGCACGAGCTCGAGCGCGAGAGCGAGGCGCGCACTCACTTCCTTGCGCGGATGAGCCATGAGCTGCGCACGCCGTTGAACGTCGTGCTCGGCTTCGCCGATCTGCTCGGCTCGCAAGCGGTCGGGCCGTTGAACGACAAGCAGCTGGACTACGTGCGGGACGTCGGCGACTCCGCCCGGCACCTCGTCGCGCTGGTCGACGATGCGCTTGACCTCGACCACGTCGAACGCGGCGACGTGCGGTTGTCGATCGAGAACTTCGACCTCGCGACGATGCTCGCCGACAGCGTGGTGATGGTGCGCGACACCGCGTACGCGAAGCAGGTCGAGATCGTCATGGACGCGCCGGCACACGTCGGCGTTATGGCGGGTGACCGGATGAAGATCCGTCAGGTCGTCGTCAATCTGCTCGCGAATGCGGTGCGCTTCACGCCGCCGGGCGGTCGCATCGAGGTGCGGGCGTTCGCCCGTGCGAACCGGGTGCACGTCGAGGTCGACGACACCGGTCCTGGTGTAGCGCCGGCTGACCGCGACCGCATCTTCGAGGAGTACGGCCAGGCCGAGGGCGCGGACGGGGGCACCGGTCTCGGGCTCACCCTCGCCAAGCGATTCGTCGAGTTGCACGGCGGCTCGATCTGGATGCAGAACCGGCCCGGCGGCGGCAGCTCGTTCCGGTTCTGGGTGCCGCGGGTCGCGCCCGGCGCCGTCGCCGTTCTCGGCGCCGGTGCCGAGTTAGACCTCGACGCGGATTACTCCGCGTTCACCCGGCCCGGCTCGCGCGCCAATCGCGAGATGCTCGGACGGATCGGCCCGCGAATGTTCATGGTGTCCGGGATCGTGTGGAGCGTCGTCGCGGCGCTCATGTCCGGCCCGCAGGCCGTGCGGCTGTGGCTCGCCGGCGGCGCCGTGGCCTTTACCTTCATCGCGGCATTCATCGGGGACTTCCTTGACGCGCTGACGTTCCGGCAGATCGAACTGTTCGGCTGGTTCGGCACGATCGTCGTTACCGTGATGACGGCGTTCGCCGGGCCGTTCACCGACGTCGTGCCGTTCATGTACTCGTGGATCACGATGATCACGTTCGCACTCTGGCCGCGGCGCAATGTGCTCGTGCAGTTCGCCGGCATCGCGGTGTTCTACGCGATCGTGCTGATCGTGCGCGACACGCCCAACGCCGCGTCGCACTGGGTCGCTGTCATGACGTTGCTCGCGTTCAACGCCGAGACGGTCAGCTGGATCACCAGGCGGCTGCGCGACCTCGTAGTCGCCGAGCAGGCAGCGCACCGCAATGCCCGGCAGGTGCGCGCGCAGCTGGCCGCGGCGAGCCGGCACAAGAGCTCGTTCGTCGCGAACATGTCGCACGAGCTGCGCACGCCGCTGAACGCCGTCATCGGATTCACCGAGCTGCTCGGTACCGGACTGGTCGGCCCGCTCAACGAGGCGCAGCGCGAGTACATCGCCGACATCGACGACTCGGCACGGCATCTGTTGTCGATCATCAACGACGTACTCGACGCGGCCAAGCTCAAGGCGGGGCAGCTCACGCTGCAGCCCGACGTCGTCCCGCTGCGCGCGTTGCTGGAGCGATCGATCGAACTCGGCAACCCGCGGGGACCGGCGCATCTGCCCGACATCCGCCTCGACATCGAGCCGGGTCTCGAGTACCTCGTCGGCGACCGGCAGCGGCTCGAGCAGGTCATGGTGCAGCTCGTTTCGAACGCGGTGAAATTCTCGCCGGATGGCAGCCGGGTCGACGTCATCGCGCGCCGTGCCGCACTCGACGAGCTGCACATCTCGGTCGCGGACTCGGGCATCGGTGTGCTGCCGAGTCAGTACGAGCGGATCTTCGACGAGTTCCACCAGGCGTCGCTGCCGTCGGACCGGTTGCCGTCGGGTACCGGTCTCGGTCTGTCGCTGGCCCGCGGGCTCGTGGAGATACACGGCGGCCACATCTGGGTGACCAGCCGGCCCGACCGTGGGAGCACGTTCACCGTCGCGTTGCCGGCCAGCGTGACGTCGCAGCACGCCCTCGAAGAGATCGTGCGGTCGACGTGACGAGGGAGATCCTCGTCGTCGACGACACGCCGGCGAACGTGCGGCTGCTCGATGCGATCCTCACGGCACACGGCTACCGCGCGCGCGGTGTGGCGTCCGGCAAGCAGGCGCTGGACGTCGTGTTCGGCGAGACGCCGCCGGACCTCGTATTGCTCGACATCCAGATGGCGGGGATGGACGGCTTCGAGGTGTGCCGGCGCGTCCGCGACAACGAGGCAACCGCGATGTTGCCCGTGATCATGGTGACCGCGTCGGGTCCCGAGGAGAAGGTCGCGGCGCTGGAGGCCGGTGCCGACGACTTCGTGTCGCGGCCGTTCGACCAGGCGGAGTTGCTCGCCCGCGTCCGCTCACTGCTGCGGATCAAGGAGTACCACGACACGGTGGTCGGCCAGGCGGCCGAGCTGGCGGCGTGGAACCGGATGCTCGAAGAGCAGGTCAACGAGCAGGTCGAGGAGATGCAGCGCCTGCACCGGTTGCGCCGCTTCCTTCCCGCGACCGTTGCCGATGCGGTCCTGTCGACCGGCACCGAGGCGTTGCTGCAGCCACACCGGCGTGAGGTGGCACTGCTCTTCTGCGACCTGCGCGGGTTCTCGCACTTCGCCAGCACGGTCGAGCCGGAGGACGTGCTCACCGCGCTCGCCGGCTACCACGGCGCGGTCGGCGAAGTTGTGCGCCGTTACTCGGCTACGGTCGGCTGGTTCGCCGGCGACGGCGTGATGATGTTCTTCAACGACCCGTTCCCGTGCGACGAGCCCGCGTTGCTGGCAGTCACGGCCGCCGACGAACTGCATGCGGCACTCGGCCCGTTCGTCGAGCATTGGGCGCAGCGCGGTCACGAGCTGGGCGTCGGCATCGGCGTCGCATTCGGATACGCGACGCTCGGTGTGATCGGTTTCGAGGGACGTTACGAATACACCGCGATCGGCCCGGTCGTGAACCTTGCCGCGCGGCTGTGTGACGAGGCGAAGTCCGGCGAAGTGCTGCTGTCACAGGCCGCCGTCGTCGCGGTGCGCGATCGGGTCGGAGTCGCCGAGCGCGGCGAGGTGTTGTTCAGCGGCATCGACGAGCCGGTGCCGGTGTGGCGGCTCGAAGGCATCCCGGAGTTCCGCGCCGCACCGCCGGCCGAGGCGCAACCCGCGGCATGGCTGGCGGCCGCGTCCGGTGCTCCGCCGTCGATCCGGCATGGCGTCGAGTTCCGCGTGCTCGGCCCGGTGGACGTGTGGTTCGACGGCACGCCGCTGCCGCTGCGCGGGTCCAAAGTGCGCGCGCTGCTCAGCCTGCTGTTGCTCCATCGCGGTCGCGTGGCGTCGATCGAACGGCTCGTCGAGGAGCTGTGGGACGGTGTGCCGCCGTCCGCGGCGACCGCGGCGCTGCGGGTGTACGTCTCGCGACTGCGCAAGCTGCTCTCGGCTGCCGGATACGAGTCACTGCTCGCGACGCATCCGTCCGGCTACCGACTCGACGTTCCTGACGGTGCGATCGACCTGGCGCGCTTCGAGTCGCTGGCCGCGGATGCACGCGCGCAACTCGCCGAGGGCAACGCCGATCGTGCGGCAGGGGAGTTCCGCACGGCTCTCGCGCTGTGGCGTGGGCCGGCGTTCGCCGACATCGCGGGCACGCAGGCCGCGGCGGTCGAATCGGCGCGTCTGGAAGAGGTGCGTCTGGAACTCTTCGAGGACTGCATCGACGCCGAGCTCGCGTGCGGGCGGCACCGACGGGTGCTGAGCGAGCTGCAGGCGGCCGTCGCCGCGAACCCGGTACGCGAACGGCTGTGGGCCCAGCGCATGACGGCGCTGTATCGAGCCGGCCGCCAGCCGGAGGCGTTGTCCGCGTTCCGGGAGTACCGCACGTACCTCGCCGACGAACTGGGCCTCGACCCGTCGCGCGAGATCACCGACTTGCACGAGGCGATCCTCGCGCGGTCCGCGGAGCTCGACGCGGCGCGCTGACCGCAGGTCGCGGTGCCGGCCGTAGGCGCGTCTGCCCGTTTTTGTCGGTCGCGGCCTCGATACTGCAGGCGATGAGGATTCTGCACACGTCCGACTGGCATCTCGGGCGCACGCTGCACGGCGAGCCGCTGATCGACCATCAGCGGCAGTTCCTCGCGTGGCTCGCGCAGCTCGCGCGCGATCGCGCGGTCGACGTGGTCGTCGTGGCCGGCGACGTGTACGACCGCGCGGTGCCGCCGACCGACGCGGTGCAGGTGCTCGACGAAGCGCTCGTGGCGTTCTCCACGTCCGGCATTCCCGTCGTGCTGACGAGCGGCAACCACGACTCCGCGATCCGGCTCGGCTTCGGCAGCGCATTGCACGCGGTGGCCGGCGTGCACCTGCGCACCCGGCTCGCGGATCTGACGCACCCCGTCGTGTTCGCCGACGACGGCGGCGAGGTTGCGGTGTACGGCATTCCGTACCTGCTGCCCGACGCGGTGCTCGCCGAGTTCGACTGCGAACGCTCACACGCTGCGGTGCTGACCGCCGCCGTCGCACGCATCCGCGCCGACGCGGCCGAACGTGATGTGCGGCGCGTGGTCGTGGTCGCGCACGCGTTCGTCACCGGAGCGGTGGCGTCGGACTCCGAGCGCGACATCCGGGTCGGCGGCGTGAGCGACGCGCCGGCGTCGGTGTTCGACGGTGTGACGTACGTGGCACTGGGACACCTGCACGGGCCGCAGCAGGTCGCGCCGCGAGTGCGGTACAGCGGCTCACCGCTCGCCTTCTCGTTCTCCGAGCGCGATCATCGCAAGTCCGTGGCGATCGTCGACGTCGACGCCGCCGGCGAGGTCACGGTCGAGTTGGTCGTGGCGCCGGTGCCGCGACCGTTGCGGAAGGTGCGTGGCCGGCTCGACGAGCTCCTCGCACGGGCCGCGACCGATCTAGCCGACGTCGGCGACGCATGGGTCAAGGTGGTCTTGACCGATCAGTCCTATCAGTCGGCGGCGATGGAACGGCTGCGCGCCGTGTGGCCGCACACCATCGTCGTCGAACGCGAGCCGGCGGGCGGCCTGGTCGACGCCGCTGCCGACCGCGCCCACCTGGCTGGTACCGGCGACCCGATCGAGATCTGCAGCGCGTTCGTCGAGTGGGTCGACAGCACCTGCCCGACGCGCGCGCAGCGCGACACCCTGTCCAGCGCGCTCGAGGCAGTGGTGGCCGAGGAGATGACGGCCTGATGCGCCTGCACTCGCTCGAGCTCGCCGCGATCGGGCCGTTCGCGTCGATGCAGCGCATCGACTTCGACGAGCTGCAGGCCAGCGGGCTGTTCCTGCTCGACGGGCCGACCGGAGCGGGCAAGACCACGGTGCTCGACGCGATCACATTCGCCTTGTACGGGCCCGGCGAGAACCGCGGCAACGACCGGCTGCACTCCGACTTCGCCGACTCCGAGGTCGAGCCGTACGTCGTGCTGGAGTTCTCGCTGCGCGGCGTGCGGTACCGCATTCGGCGCACGCCCGAGTTCGAACGGCCCAAGCGGCGCGGCAGCGGGGTCACGGTCGCGCACGCGACCGCCCACCTGCAGAGGTGGGAGAGCGGCGCGTGGGTGAGCCGCTCGTCCAACAAGGCCGAGATCGCCGAGCTGCTCGACGACGCGCTCGGCTTGACGCGCGAGCAGTTCCACCAGGTCGTGCTGTTGCCGCAGGGCGAGTTCGCGACGTTCTTGCGAGCCAAGGACGACGAACGGCGTGGCGTGCTGTCGCGCCTGTTCGGCACCGGTCTCTATCAGCGGCTCACTGACGAACTTGATGCCCG
>DATGFB010000018.1:0-4701 GCA_035309605.1 Jatrophihabitantaceae bacterium | reverse complement strand
AGGACACGCATCCGCTGCCGCTGACAGCAACGCGTGGGCTAGGTGGAGGTTAGACACGCAGGCCTGCCTCTCGTCTCGATCGGGCCGCCGCGGCAGCACGGGAAGTTGCGGTCACGATGGTCGGGCCGTGTTTCGGATATGTGTCGTTCCGCGCACATCGCCGTAAAAGCAGGAACGCATTGCGCAGCCGCCCCTCTGGCGGCGGCCGAGCCCGGGTGGATCGTCTGTAGCATCGCCGCGTGGAAACGTGGTGGGACTATCGCCGGGTCTGGGCCACGCACCCATGGATCGCGGTCTACGCAGCGGTCGTCGTCGCCGTCTTCGCGTTGGCCATCTACGGGACGGTCGTCCGCAACCCGCTCGCGATCCTGTTCATCCCGTCACTTGCCGGTGCCTACGTCCACCACATGCTCGTCATGAAACGGGTCTGAACGCGCCCGCCAATCGGCTTGACCTTCACACCGTGTCAGGCGGCACTGTGAGGCAGTGAACACGCGAACACCCCACACATGGACGGTCGGCGACGTCGCTCGCCTCACCGGCCTGTCGGCACGGATGCTGCGCCACTACCACGAGATCGGATTGGTGCACCCGCACGCTCGGGCGGCCAACGGGTACCGCCAGTACGACGCCGACGACCTGAGTCGGCTGCGGCGTGTCCTCTTCTATCGCGAACTCGACTTCGGGCTCGACGACATCGCTGCGTTACTCACCGAGCCGGTCGGCGACGCTGCGGACGACCACCTGCGCAGGCAGCACGGGCTGCTGCGCGATCGCATTGCGCGAGCTGAGCAACTGCTCGCCGCGCTGGAGAAGGAGATGGAGGCCCGCGAGATGGGCATGGCGTTGACTCCGCAGGAGCAGTTCGAGGTCTTCGGCACGGACCAGGTCGGCGGCGTGTGGGCCGACGAGGCGCGCGAGCGTTGGGGCGGCACGGACGCCTACCACGAGTCGGCGAGGCGCACGGCGGCGTACACGAAGCAGGACTGGATCGCGCTCAAGGCCGAGGCCGACGCCAGCCTGCGCGCGTTCGCGTCGGCCTTGGTGGACGGCATGCCGCCGGACAGCGAGCGTGCGATGGATCTTGCCGAGGAGCACCGCCGGTATCTGTCGCGATGGTTCTACGACTGCGGCTACGAGCTGCACCGTGGGTTGGCGCAGATGTATGTGGTCGACGACCGCTTTCGCGCGACCTACGACGCGGTCACGCCCGGTCTGGCCGAGTACGTGTCCGCTGCGATCGAGGCGAACGCCACCCGCCACGAATCGTCGTAACCAGCCGCGGCCACAGCGACGGCAGCTTATGACGCTTCGGCGACTTCGGCGCGGGATGCGACGAACGCGGCCACACATGTCTCGACGTCGGCTTCAGAGTGCGCCGCGGACAGCTGAACGCGGATGCGCGCCTTGCCCTGCGGCACGACCGGAAACGAGAACGCGATGACGTAGACGCCGTGCGCGAGCATCGCGTCCGCGATCCGCCCCGCGAGCACGGCGTCGCCGAACATCACCGGCACGATCGGGTGCTCACCGGACAGGATGTCGAAGCCCTCCTCGACCATGCGGCGGCGGAACAGCTCGGTGTTGCGACGCAGTGCCGCGCGCTGCTCGTCGCTCGTGGACGCGAGTTCGATCGCTGCCAGAGACCCGGCCACGACCGGTGGCGCGACCGCGTTCGAGAACAGGTACGGACGCGAGCGCTGCCGCAGCAGGTCGACGATCTCGCGCCGGCCGGCGATGTATCCGCCCGATGCGCCGCCGAGTGCCTTGCCCAACGTGCCGCTGACCAGGTCGACCCGATCCTGCACACCCGCCGCTTCGGGAGTACCCGCACCCGTCGGCCCGACGAACCCGACCGCGTGCGAATCGTCGACCATCACCAGGGCGTCGTAGCGCTCGGCCAGATCGCAGATGTCGCGCAACGGCGCGAGGTAGCCGTCCATCGAGAACACGCCGTCGGTGACGACGAGCCGCCGCCGCGCCGACGCGGCCGACTGCAGTTGCGTCTCCAGGTCGGCCATGTCGCGGTTGCGGTACCGATAGCGCGTCGCCTTGCACAACCGGATGCCGTCGATGATCGACGCGTGGTTCAACTCGTCGGAGATGACCGCGTCGCGCTCGTCCAACAGGACTTCGAACACACCGCCGTTCGCGTCGAAGCACGACGAGTACAGGATCGTCGCCTCGACGCCGAGGAACGTGGCCAACCGCTTCTCGAGCGTCGTGTGCTGCTGCTGCGTGCCGCAGATGAACCGCACGCTCGACATGCCGAAACCCCACTCGTCCAGCGCACGTTTGGCCGCCGCGACGACGTCGGGGTGGTCGGAGAGGCCGAGGTAGTTGTTGGCGCAGAAGTTCAGCACCTCACGCCCGTTGGCCGTGATGTGCGCCGACTGCGCTGAACCCAGTTGCCGCTCGTCCTTGTACAGGCCCGCCTCGCGGATCTCGTCCAGTGTCGTCTGCAACTCGTCGCGGATCGCATACATCAGGCGTTCTCCCAATCCATGACGACCTTGCCGCACTGACCACTGCGCGCCGTCGCGAACGCCTCGGCCCACTGCTCGGCCGGGAAGCGATGCGTGATGACGGCGGACACGTCGAGCCCCGAGCGCAGCATGGCGCTCATCGCGTACCACGTCTCGAACATCTCGCGGCCGTAGATCCCTTTGATAGTGATCATGTGCGTGACGACCTTGCTCCAGTCGATCTCGACCGGTGCGCTCGGCAGCCCGAGCATCGCGACGCGGCCACCGTGGTTCAGGTTCGCGAGTATCTCGGGCAGGGCGCTCGGATGACCGCTCATCTCCATCGCGACGTCGAACCCCTCGACCATGCCGAGCCGCCGCTGCGCCTCGGCAACGCTCTCGCGCGACACGTCGAGCGCGAGGTCCACGCCCATGTGCCGGGCGAGGTCGAGCCGGTACTCGCTGACGTCGGTGATGACGACGAAGCGCGCCCCGACATGGCGTGCGATCTGCGCCGCCATCAAACCGATCGGACCGGCGCCGGTGATCAGCACGTCCTCGCCGACGAGCGGGAACGACAGCGCGGTGTGCGTCGCGTTGCCGAGCGGATCGAAGATGGCGCCGAGGTCGGGATCGACGTGCTGGTGATGTACCCACACGTTCGACTCCGGTAGCACGACGAACTCGGCGAACGCGCCGTCGCGGTTCACCCCGATGCTCGACGTGCGGATGCACAGATGCCGGCGCCCGGCGCGGCAGTTGCGGCATGTTCCGCACACGACGTGCCCCTCGCCGGACACCAGGTCGCCCACCTGCACGTCACGGACGCCCGGCCCGAGCTCGACGACCTCGCCGCAGAACTCGTGACCCGGCACGAGCGGCGCGTCGACCGCGCTGTCGGCCCACGCGTCCCACGATTCGATGTGCAGATCGGTGCCGCAGATGCCGGTGCGCAGCACGCGGATCTTGACCTCGCCCGGGCCCGCCTTCGGCTCGGGCCGGTCGGTGAGTTCGAAGCCGGCCACCGGGCCGGGCTTGTACAACGCCTTCACCGCTCTCCCTTCGCACGTCGTTGTGCGTCCAGAGACCCAGTCTCCCAGTCACCACGCCGACTGGTCAGTTATGCGCCGACTGGTCACCTACAAGTGACCAGTCGCGCGATAAGTGACCAGTCGACGGAGGGACCAGTCGGTGGACGAGCGGAGGGATTAGTCGCCGAGGAGGGCGTCGACGAACGCCTCCGGATCGAACGGGGCGAGGTCGTCCGGGCCCTCGCCGAGCCCGACCAGCTTGACCGGCACGCCGAGCTCGCGCTGCACGGCGAGGACGATGCCGCCGCGCGCCGTGCCGTCCAGCTTGGTCAACACGATGCCGGTGACGTCGACAACCTCGGTGAACACGCGAGCCTGCGCCAGGCCGTTCTGCCCCGTCGTCGCGTCGAGCACGAGCAGCGTTTCGTCCACCGGGCCCGTGCGTTCGACCACGCGCTTCACCTTGCCGAGCTCGTCCATCAGCCCGACCTTGGTGTGCAGCCGGCCGGCCGTGTCGATGACGACGGTGTCGACGCCGCGTTCGGTCCCTTGCTGCACCGCGTCGAACGCGACGCTCGCGGGGTCGCCGCCTTCGGGACCGCGCACCGTGTCGGCGCCGACGCGCGATCCCCAGGTCTGGAGCTGATCAGCGGCCGCGGCCCGGAACGTGTCGGCGGCGCCGAGCAGCACCGACCTGCCGTCCGCGACCAGGACGCGCGCCAGCTTGCCGCACGTCGTGGTCTTGCCGGTGCCGTTCACTCCGACGACAAGGACGACGGCGGGCCGGTCGGCCGACGGCATTGTGTGCAGCGTCCGGTCGAGATCAGGCTCGAGCGCGGCGACCAATTCGTCGGCGAGCAGCGCGCGCAGCTCGCCCTGCGACGCGGTGCCGAGCACCTTCGTGCGGGTGCGCAGCCGATCGACCAGGTCGCCCGTCAGCGCGACACCGACGTCAGCGGTCAGCAGCGTATCTTCGACCTCATCCCAGGCCTCGTCGTCGAGGCGTTCGCGTGAGAGCACCGAGAGCAGCCCGCGACCGAGGCCTGACTGCGAGCGCGCCAACCGTGATCGAAGACGTAGCAAACGCCCGGCAGTCGGCTCCGGCGTCTCGAGCCCGGGCTCAGCCTCGAGCTCGGGCTCGATCTCGGGCACGGGTGGCGCGGCGACTTCGGCAACCAGCGGAGGCTGCTCAACCTCGGCAGTGC
>DATGFB010000017.1:0-3365 GCA_035309605.1 Jatrophihabitantaceae bacterium | reverse complement strand
CACGTGCCGCTTGCGTCGCCTTCGTGACGACTGTCTTCGCCTCGCCCGGGTTGCGCTCGAACCAGTCCGACAGCCATTCGTTGCACACGCGCTGCACGAACGACTTCGCCTCGGAGTTGCCGAGCTTGGTCTTGGTCTGGCCCTCGAACTGCGGCTCGCCGAGCTTGATGTGCAGGATCGCGGCGAGGCCCTCGCGGATGTCGTCGCCGGTGAGGCGGTCTTCCTTGGTGTCCTTGATGAACTTCTGCTTGATTCCCCAGTTGTTGACGACCGTCGTCAAGGCCGCGCGGAAGCCCTCTTCGTGCGTGCCGCCCTCGTGCGTGTTGATCGTGTTCGCGAACGTGTACACGCTCTCGGTGTAGGTCGCGTTCCACTGCATAGCGACCTCGAGGGACAGCTTGTTGTCCTTGTCCTCGGACTCGAAGTAGATCACCGACTTGTGGATGGGCTCCTTCGTCGCGTTCAGGTGCTTGACGAAGTCGGCGATGCCGCCTGCGTAGTGGTACGTGATCTCCTTCGGACCCTTGGCCGACTTCGTCGTCGCAGCGGCCGCGTCGTCCTCGTCCACGATCTGGTCGGTGCGCTCGTCGCGCAGCACGATCGTCAGACCCTTGTTCAGGAATGCCATCTCCTGCAGCCGGCGGCTGATCGTCTCGAACGAGTACGTCAGCGTCTCGAAGATCTTCGGGTCGGCCCAGAACGTGACCGTGGTGCCGGTCTTGGTGCTCTTCTCGCCCTTCTTCAGTGGCGCTGCCGGGCGCTGGTTCTCGTAGGGCTGCGACCAGTGGAAGCCGTCGCGGTAGATGTCGACCTCGAGCCGGCGCGACAGCGCGTTCACCACCGAGACGCCGACGCCGTGCAGGCCACCGGATACCGCGTACGCCTTGCCGTCGAACTTCCCGCCCGCGTGCAGCACGGTGAGGATGACCTCGACGGTCGGCTTCTTCTGGGTCGGGTGCATGTCGACGGGCATGCCGCGACCGTTGTCGACGACGCGCACGCCGCCGTCGGCGAGCAGCGTGACCTCGATGCGGTCGCAGTAGCCGGCGAGGGCCTCGTCGACGGAGTTGTCGACGACCTCCCACACCAGGTGGTGCAGCCCACGCTCGGACGTCGAGCCGATGTACATGCCCGGTCGCTTGCGGACGGCTTCGAGGCCCTCGAGAACTTGGATGGAACTGCCGGTGTAGTCGTTTCTCGCGGCGCTGCTAGGCACTGGGCGCACGGACCTTTCTCGCTGTTGCTGGGCGACGTGCCGAGAGTTCGGATCTCAGACACGAACATGGGGCGGACGGGCCGTGTCCCGACGACCGCGTCTACCCCTGGGGATTTCGGCTCAAGTCTACCGGAACGCGGGGCCTCGATGGGGTCGCGACGCGTGCTGATTTCGCGCTGGAGCCGTTGCACATACCACACTCACGGTGTTCCCTACGAGCCCTGATTCCGCAACGGTGGACGGGCGATCAGCGCCGCATCGCTCGCCCGAACATATTGCCGGTCAGCCGTAGGTGTCGCGTGGCCCGCGGGCGCCGCGAACCGAGTATCCGCCGTGTTTCCAACTCGGCCCGGTCGGGCCGCTGATCGAGATCCGGGTGACTACCTCGGGGCCGAGCTCGTCGGCCAAGCGCGCCAAGAGGGTGGCGGTGAGCAGTCGCAGCTGCGTCGCCCAGGCCGTTGACTCGGCCTGCACCTTGAGTTCGCCGCCGGCAAGCGCCACCGGCGCGCTGTGCGCGGCGACGTCCGGGCCGACCACCCCCGCCCAGTCGGCGAAGACGCGCGCTTCGGCGAGCGGGCGCTCCCAGCCGCGTTCCTCGACGTAATCGGACAGCAGGGCGCCGACCGGCTGGGGATCGACCTCGTCCGGAGCAGGTCCGGAGTAGCCGCCGGCGCTGCGCTGGTCGCCGTCGCGCCGGCGCGGCCGGCCGGTGGTGCGGCCCGTTCGGCGACCCCGGGCCATCTTCCGTGCGCCCTCGAGCGCCTGGCGGGCCATGTCAGGCGCGTCTGATGTCCCGTTTCGTCCGCTATCCACAGCGGGTCGGGTTTTTCCACCGTCCACTGTGGACGACTGTGTGACGCGTTCCGCATCGCCGGGGTCCGAGCGGCCGCCGGCCGCTCCGCGCTCATCGGACACGGCGCACCTGCCCGTCCGCCACGTCGTAGCGCGCGCCGGTCAGCTGCTCCGGGACGTCGGACGCGACCGCGGCCGTGATCAGGGCCTGCTCGGCCTTGCCGGCCACCAGCGCCAATTGCTCGCGGCGGTCGTCGTCCAATTCGGCGAACACGTCGTCGAGGATGAGGACCGGCTCGGCGCCCCGCGGGAACTCGGCGCGCAGCAGCTCGTAGCTGCCCAGTCGCAGGGCCAATGCGGTCGACCATGATTCGCCGTGGCTGGCATAGGCGCGTACCGGCAGCTCGCCCAGGCTGATGTCGAGGTCGTCGCGGTGCGGACCGACGAGGTTCACGCCTCGTTCGAGCTCGGCCGGCCGCATCCGCGCGACCTCGGCGAGCAGTGCCGCTTCGAGCACCGACGCATCCGGGACGGCGTCGGCGCCGAGGTCGGGCACCGAGTCTTGCAACGCGCTCGCATAGTGCAGCCGCAGTTCGACGCTCGCGGGCGCGACCTCGGCGTATGCCGCGACGACGTGCGGGCGCAGCTCGCGCACCGCGTCGAGACGAGCGGCGAGCAGCGTGGCACCGTGCACGGCGAGGTGGCCGTCCCACACGTCGAGCGTGCGCAGGTCGACGCTGCCGGCCCGCCGCGCTGCGCCCGCCGACTTGAGCAGTGCGGCGCGTTGCTTGAGCACCCGGTCGTAGTCCGAGCGCACGCCGGCCAGCCGTGGCGCACGCGCCACGATCAGCTCGTCGAGGAACCGGCGGCGCTCCGACGGATCACCGCGCACGATCATCAGGTCTTCGGGCGCGAACATCACCGCGCGCACGCCGCCGAGAATGTCACGCGCACGCGGGACGGACCCGCCGTTCAGCTTCGCGCGATTGGCGCGTCCCGGCGTGATCTCGACCTCGACGCGCAGCTCACGACTGTCGGCGACTACTGCGGCGAGCACCACCGCGCGTTCGGCGCCATGGCGAACCAGCGGCGCGTCGGTCGGTGCGCGATGGCTGCCCAACGTGGCGAGATAACCGATCGCCTCGACGAGGTTGGTCTTGCCCTGACCGTTCGACCCGACCAGCACTGACGGGCCAGGATCGAAGTCAGCATCGGCGTTGGCCCAGCTGCGGAAGTCGCTGACTGTCAGGTGCCGGACGTACATGCGCGAACCATCAGCCGGGCAGCCGCACCGGCATGATCAGGTACGTGTAGTCGTTCGCGCCGTCACCGGAACCCTCCGCGGGCCGCAACACGA
>DATGFB010000016.1:0-6125 GCA_035309605.1 Jatrophihabitantaceae bacterium | reverse complement strand
GTACCCGATGGGGCTCGGCACGCCCGCTGCGAACGTCGCGATGGTGGCGCGTCGCTACATGCACGTGTACGGCGCGACCAGCGAGGACTTCGGCCGCATCGCCGTCGCCGACCGCAAACACGCGGCAACGAACCCGGCCGCGTTCTTCTACGGCAAGCCGATCACGCTCGAGGACCACCAGCACTCTCGCTGGATCGCCGAGCCGCTGCACCTGCTCGACTGCTGCCAGGAGAGTGACGGCGGTGTCGCGATCGTGGTGACGAGCATCGAGCGGGCCCGCGACCTGATGCACCGGCCCGCGGTGATCACCGGCGCCGCGCAGGGGAGCGGCCCGGACCAGTACGTCATGACGAGCTACTACCGGGATGCACTCACCGGACTGCCTGAGATGGGGCTGGTCGGGCAACAGCTGTGGGCACAGGCCGGCATCGCTCCGGAGGACGTGCAAGTCGCGATCCTCTACGACCACTTCACCCCGTTCGTGCTGATCCAGCTCGAGGAGCTCGGTTTCTGCCCACGCGGTGAAGCACGGCACTTCATCGCGGACGGCGCCATCGAGCTCGGTGGGCAGCTGCCCTTGAACACACACGGCGGGCAACTCGGCGAGGCCTACATCCACGGCATGAACGGCATCGCCGAGGCGGTCCGTCAGGTACGCCGCACGGCCGTGAATCAGGTCGATGACGTCGAGCACGTGCTCGTCACCGCAGGCACGGGCGTGCCGACGTCAGGGTTGGTATTGAGCGCCGGCCGCTGACGGCTGTAGGCGCAGCAGCAACTCGCGGTGCGTGCGATGAATCTCGTCCAGCATCCGGATGCCGAGGACAGCCACAACACCGGGCATGACGGCAGCGAATATCGCGACGACCACTCCCGCGCCGTAGGAGGCCAGCGCGCCGACCAGGATGACCGGGACGATGACGAATCCCTGCGCGAGGTACATCGCCCACCACCAGCCCACCAGACTGCGCCGCGGGTGCATCGGCGGCAGCGTGTCGCGCGCGACCTGATACGGGAACCAGAGATTGACGATCGGCACGAAGAACGCGAACGCCCAGCCCGGCTCGCGGCGCGCGGGCAGGCCGAGGCGGCGCGCGACCTTCGCGACCTGGAACAACCACAGTGCGAGCAGCAGGGTCGGTAGCACGAAGGGGGCGAATCCGATCTGGAACCAGGCCGAGTTGGTCGTCGTGGTGCACGTCTGGTATCCGGAATCGAGCTGGGCCTGGCAGTTGTCGATCGTGTGCCGGAACCAGTGCCCGGCCCAGGCGGCGACGATGTAGGACGCCAGCGTGAACACGGCGACGGCGATGAACGCCCAGCGGCCCCAGCTCGCCCACTTCTGCTCGGTCGCGAGATCGGCGGCCGGGTTCGGCGGGAGGACCCCGTACTGCGTCGCCGGATAGGGCGACTGCTGCGCGGGCGCCTGATGCGCGGTCCAGCTCTGGCCGTCCCACCAGCGCAGCCAGCCACGCGACAACGGATCTTGGTACCAGCCGGGTTGCACGCCGCCAGTGTGGCGTATCAGCGTTCGCCGCGTGCGGTTACAGCGCGGCCCGTCGCCATTGCGCGCGGCGCGGCTCGGGCGGCGGCCCGTCGTGCGCGCGGATGGCCAGCGCCACCAGAGCCCCGAACCCGAAGCCGACCACGTGCGCGAGATAGGCGACGTTGCCGGCGTTCGAGACCACCGAACCGCTCGCGTACGCCCACTGCAGCAGGAACCACAGGCCGAGCACGACCCACGCCGGCAGGCGCAGCGGTATGAAGAAGAAGAACGGCACCAGGCTCCACACACGGGCCTGCGGCCAGAGCACCAGATACGCACCGAGCACGCCGGAGATCGCGCCGGACGCGCCGATGAGCGTTTCGGTCGAATTCGACTGCGCAAGCGCGAAGCCGTACGCAGCGACGATGCCGCTCGCGACGTAGAACAGCAGGAAGCGCCACCTGCCGAAGCGGTCCTCGACGTTGTTGCCGAAGATCACCAGGAACAGCATGTTGCCCAGCAGGTGCAGCCAGCCGCCGTGCAGGAACATCGACGTGATCGCCGACAGGAAAAGCACCTTGTGATACGACGGCTTGGCAAGGACGCAACCCTCGTTGCCCGCCGCGTCCGTACCGGTCTGCCCCGTCGCGACCAATGGCAGCTGCTTTTCGTGCGTGAGCTCGCGCGGTATTGCCGCGTACTTGTCGAAGAACTGCTCCTGCTTGCACTGTTGGGTGAGCGTGGTCGTCCCGTTCACCGACGATGCGTTGCCCGGCGTCAGGAAGAAGACGACGACGTTCACCGCGACCAACGCCCACGTCATCCAGGGCGTCCGGCGCAGCGGATTGATGTCGTGAACCGGAATGACCACGGACGTGAGTCTGCTCCGGTCGGGCGGCTCAGGTCACGAGACCCCGGCCGGTCACCAGCGGCAGGTCGAGCGCGGTGAGGATGCCGGGCGGTGCCGCCACGACGGCTTCCACCGCGTTGACCAGGCGCATGGCGGTCGCCTTGAGCCCCGCCGTGTTGTGGTCGCCGTCCGTGCCGAGCAGCTGCATGTCGACCGTGTAGTTCGGCTCGCCCGTGATCTGTACGCGGTAGCAGCCCTGGCCCGCGGGCTGCGGCCAGTCGGGACCGAGATCGGGACGCAGCCGCGTGACGTGCTCGAGCACCACAGCGGGGCGCCCGCGGTACATGCCGAGCACCTCGAACCGCAATGCGGCCATGGTGCCCTTCTCGATCGTGCCGGATGCGATTTCGAAGGTGTGCGGTGCCGGGAGCTTGACGACGGTCTCCTTCAACTCGTCGAGCTCGATGCCGAGGCCGGCCGCGATCTGGCGCACGACCGATCCCCACGCGAGTGACAGCACACCGGGCATGAGCAGCATCGGCGTCTCGTCCATCGGCTTGCCGAAGCCCATCACGTCGAACATCACGGTCGCACTGTCGTACGTCGAGTAGTCGAGCAACTCCATGCAGCGCACCTCGTCGATGCGCTCCGACACGCTCGTCATCACGAGCGGTAGCCAGTCGTTCGCGAAGCCGGGATCGACGCCGTTGACCCACAGCGACGCGCCTCCGTCGGCAGCCGCCTTGCGGATCGGGTCGGTGAGCTCGGGTGGCACGACGCCGTCCGGGTACTGCAGGAACACCGGGCTGCTCGACACGACGTTGATGCCGGCGGCGAGGAAGCGCTCGAGGTCCTCGATGGCCTCGGGCAGCCGATTGTCGGCCATCGCGGTGTGCACGATGCAGTCGGGCCGCAGCGCGAGCAGGGCGTCGGCGTCGGTCGTCGCGAGCACGCCGAGATCGCGGTCGAGACCGGCGAGCCGGCCCGCGTCCTGCCCGGCCTTGGCCTCGCTCGACACCCACACGCCGACGAGCTCGAGTTCCGGCCGGTTCACGATGCCGGCAATCGCGTGCCTGCCGACGTTTCCGGTGCTCCACTGCACTACGCGCAATGTCACGCTCGCTCCTAAAGATCGGGGATTGGCAGGTCCATGTTGGGCTTCTGCAGCCCACCGTGGACGTCGAGCACCGCGCCGGTCAGGTACGCGCCGGCCGGCGAGGCGAGATACAGCACGGCGGCCGCGATGTCGTCGGTCGTGCCGAGCCTGCGCAACGGGGTGAGCTTCTCGATGCCGGTGCGCATCTCCTCGTTCGCGGCGACCATGTCGAGCGCGGACGTCAAGGTCGAGCCGACGGCGATCGCGTTGACGCGCACGCGAGGCGCCAGATCCTCCGCCGCGAGCTCGGTGTAGTGGATGAGCGCGCCCTTGGCCGTGCCGTACGCGAGATACCCGCGTCCGGCCACCTTGCCGACGACACTCGCGATGTTGATGACCGACCCGCCGCCCGTCTCGAGCATGACCGGCACCGCGGACGTCGTCAGCGCATGCGCGGTCGACACGTTCCAGTGGAAGGCGCGCTCGAGAAAGCCGACCGACGTGTCGAGGTAGGTACGCGGCATCGTCCCGCCGACGTTGTTGACGACGATGTCGAGCCGGCCGAACGCCGACTGTGCCGCAGCCGCGAGCGCGCGGATCTGCGCCTCGTCGTTGAGGTCGGCCGCGACGACGTGCGCCTTGCGCCCCACCGCCTCGATGCGCGCCTTGACCTCGTCCAGTTGCTCCGCGGTGCGCGCCGAGATCACGACGTCGGCACCCGCCTCGGCGAGCGCGATCGCCGCCGCTGCGCCGATGCCGCGTCCGGCCCCGGTGACGACGGCGACCTGGTCGGTGACCTTGAAGTTGTCGAGGATGCTCATTTCTCTCCCGCTGCAGCGCGGCCGGCTCGGCGGCCGAAGAAGGTGGAGTCGCCCAGCGAGATACCGCTGCAGTAGCCCTGCGCGGCCACGCCCGACGTGGTGCGCCCGGCCGCGTACAGGCCGGGGATCGGAATGCCGTCGAGGTCGAGCACCTCGCCGTCGACGTTCGTGTGGAGTCCGCCCAGTGTGAACGGCGCGTAGACGAACTTGTCGGAGCGCAGGTCGAACGCGGCCAGCGGCGCGACGAGCGGTTGCAGCAACGGCGGGCGCTTGTGGAACAGCGGGTCCTCGCCCTGCGCAGCGTGCGTGTTGAAGTAGTCGAGCGTGTCCTGCAGCGCGCCCGCGGGGAGCCCGATTTCGGTTTCGAGCTCGGCGGCAGATTCGCACACCCAGGTCGCGGTCGTGCCGAGCCAGTTCGGCGCGTAATGCGCCTCGTCCACGATCAGGTACGCCTGGCCGAGTTCCTTGGTGAGTGCACGCTGGCCGACGCGGCCCATGTAGGTGTCCTCGTTGATGAAGCGGCGGCCGAGGGCGTTGACGATGACGCCGTGCTTGAGCGTGCGTGGCTGGTTGAACGGCAGCGCGCACTCGATCGAGTCCATGCGCTTGACGGCCGCGCCGGCGGCCTGCGCGACGCGGATGCCGCGCCCGTCGTCGCCGTCGGTGCCCAGGCGTAGCGGGGTCAGCTGCAACACCGGGGCGTACTGCTCGACCATCTGCGGGTTGTTGATGAAGCCGCCCGCCGCGAGCACGACACCGGTGCGTGCCTTGATCGCGACCTCGTCGCCGTACCGCAGCGCGAGCACACCGCACACCCGCTGTTCGTCGTCGACGATCACGCGATCCATGCGCGTGTCGTACAACACCACGGAGCCGGCGTCGATCGCCGCGGCGGACAGCGTGGCCATCAATGCCGAGCCACCGGGCCGTGCGCCCTTCGTGCAATGCGCACGTGGCGCGGGCCGCACCAACTCGTCGAACGGGTGGGCGTTCTCGCCACCGGTGTACATCAGGCCCTCGTCGTCGCCGGGAGACGTGCCGCCGCCTTCCGGGTCGTATGCACCGACGAACTGCACACCGCGGGCGACCAGCCAGTCGTGATGCGCGACGCTCTCGGCGCAGTACAGCTCGACCTTCGCGACATCGGGGGCCGGCCCGCACGCGGCGAGCAGGAATGCGCGCATGTCGTCGGCCGTGTCGTCGAAGCCGGCCGCGCGCTGCGTCGCGGTGCCGCCGCCGAGGTACACCATTCCGTCCGACATCGCGGCCGCACCGCCGGCCGCACCGGTGCGTTCGAGCACGAGCACCGACGCGCCCGCGTTGGCCGCCTCCCATGCGGCCGCCGAGCCGGCGGCACCGAATCCGACGACCACTACGTCGGCTTCCTCGTCCCACGTCACGATCTCAGCGGCGCGTCGCGGCGCGACGCTGTCGTTCGTCATGCCACCACCAGTTCGGCGTCGGAGAGCGCGGGCGCGTTGTCGCGATCGGGCACGGTCGTCGTGACGACGAACCGGTCGCCTTGTCGCCACGCCGCGGTTCGCAGCGTCTCGCCCGGGAACACCACGCCGGTGAAGCGCACGCCGAAGGAGCGCAGCCTGGTGACGTCACCGTCGAGCAGCTCGTCGACGAGCGCCTTGCAGACGATGCCGTACGTGGCCAGGCCGTGCAGGATCGGCGCCGGAAAGCCCATGCCCTTCGCGAAGTCCGGGTCGGAGTGCAGCGGGTTGCGGTCGCCGAGCAACCGGTAGAGCAGTGCCTGCTGCGGCAGCGTCGCCGTGTAGATCGGCGCGTCCGGTTCGCGGTCGGGTGCCGGGATCGCCGTGGCCGGGCCGCGCTCGCCGCCGAAGCCGCCTTCGCCGCGCGCGAAGA
>DATGFB010000015.1:0-2901 GCA_035309605.1 Jatrophihabitantaceae bacterium | reverse complement strand
CAACGTCGACGTCGCGCTGCGCGCCGCGTTCGACGCGAACTTCTCGCCGGCGTACGTCGCTGACGAGCGCAGGTACGACTACTTCAAGCGAGTGAGCCTGTCCGGTCGGCTGCAGGTGCCCACGATCCTCGCGCAGGCGCGCGCGGCGTTCTTCCACGACGCGAGCGAGCGGCTGGATCAGGTCCGGACGCCGACGCTCGTCGTGCACGGAACCGCGGACCAGATCATCCTGTACAGCAACGGCGGACACCTCGCGACGCTCGTTCCGGGCGCGACGCTGCACACCTTCGACGGTGTCGGTCACGTCTTCTGGTGGGAGCGCCCCGACGAGACGGTCGCGCTCATCCGCGAACACTGCCTCGGCCGCGCCGCGGCGGCATGACGGTCAGTTGCGCGGACGCCACCGCTTCCATGACGCGGTCGCGGTCGCGCGCGGCTTGCCGTCCCATATCAACTCGACGGCCGAGGTCATCTCGGCGTCGTCAGCTGCGGTGATCACCGCACGCAGTGCGACGGGCTCGTCCAACGGGCTCGGCCGCAGGTAGCGCACGTCCAGCCCGGATGTGACGTACGCGAGCGGCGCGTCGCCGAGCGGCGTCCAGCCGTGCTCGAACGCGGACAGCGTGACAGCGGCCGCGCTGTGGCAGTCGAGCAGCGTCGCAATGATGCCGCCGTTGAGGTAGCCGACGCCGCTGTTGTGCTCGGGCCATGGCATGAACTGCGCGACGACCGACCCGTCGGGCGCCGGGTAGCTGCGCAGTTGCAGTCCCTTCGGGTTACCCGGTCCGCAGCCGAAACAGGCCATATCCGGGAAGAAGCGTTCCTGGATGCTGACCTCGTCCGCCATTACGCGAGCCGGTGGTCGATCGACACGGAGTACGCGGCGGAGCGGAACCGCAGCACCGGGTCGTCGGACAGCTCGATGCCGTCGGTGAGCGCCGTCGGATCGAACACCAGCACTCCCGACTCGGGAACGATCTCGGTCAACTCGACCGTTCCGACCGTCACGTCCTGCCGCGTCGCGGGCCACTGGGCCGACGGGTCGGCGCTGTTGTCACCGTCCTGTGCGATCTGCACGTGCAGGTCGAAGCGCACCGGTCCCTCGGCGAGGCGCTCGCGCAGCTCGTCGCCGAGGTAGTTCCGGCCAGCAGCTTTCGCCTCGCCCGCCGGGATGCGATGGTCGCCTGCCTGCGGTTCGAAGCGGTACCGGACGAAACGCTGCGTGCCGTCGGCAGCGATCCACTTGAACGCGTGCACGCCGAAGTAGCGCAGTGTCGCGTAGCTCTGCGGCGGGCGCAGCGCCTTCGCATTGACCGGCAGCGCGCCGGCCGCACGCGGATGACGGGCGAGGAACAGCGGCAGCCGCCACAACGCGTTCGGACCGGGCGCGAGCGCCTGCAGCATCTCGACGAACGCATCCGGCGACGACACCGGGAACCGGGGCACCGTCTGCGTCGACACGACGGTGCGCTTGCCGTCAGGCAACTCGAACGCGACGGCAAGGCCGCGCACGTCGGGTTCGAAGTCGGGTATGTGCGGATTGCCGCTGCCGTTCGACAGCCGCGCCGTCACGTCGACGCGGTTGCCTTGCATGTGTGCGGCACGCGTCAGCGCGGCGGCCTCCGGTGTCGCGACGAACGTGCCGCGGCACACGAGCCCTTTCGCGTGCAGCGCCCGCGACTTCGGATGCGTCCCGAACCGCTTGTTTATGACCTCGACAGCGCCTTCCGGTGTGACCACAGCAGAAGTCTGCCGTGCCCACGGCGCCGTCGAAAGCCGACGTCTGCACATTCGTGCCGTGCGGGCCTTGACAACGACCGCGTTTGCTATTCATCATACCTATTCATCATATAACTAGACAGCTAGGCAGCTAGGTAAATGGGCTGATGTGATCGAGTTCCACCTGGACGCGCGCTCCGGCGTTGCGCCGTACCAGCAGCTTGTCCGACAAGTTCGGCACGCGCTGCGCCTCGACGTGCTGCGTGCGGGGGACCGGTTGCCGACGGTGAAGGACGTCGCCGGCAGCCTGGCGATCAACCCGAACACGGTCCTGAAGGCCTATCGCGAGCTCGAGCAGAGCGGTCTCGTGGCCGCCCGCCCGGGCGTCGGCACGTTCGTCGTCGCGTCGCTCGGTCCGGTCTCACCGGCCGCGCACGTACCGCTGCGCCGCGAGCTGCAGCGCTGGCTCGAGAGAGCACGTACGGCCGGGCTCGACGACGAAAGCATCGAAGCCCTGTTCCGGGACGCGTTCCGGACGCAATCAGATCAGGAGACAGCATGAGTACCGCCGCGATCGCCGCAACAGGACTCGGCAAGCGCTATCGGCGCCGATGGGCGCTGTCCGACTGCACGTTCGAGATCCCCGCAGGGCGCGTCACCGGCCTGGTCGGACCGAACGGCGCGGGGAAGTCGACGTTCCTGCACCTGGCCGTCGGCTTGCTGACGCCGACCGTCGGGACGATCACCGTGCTCGGCAGCGCGGCACCGTCGCATCCGAAGCAGCTTGCCGAGATCGGGTTCGTCGCGCAGGACACGCCGACGTATCGCGGACTCACGGTGGCCGAGCACCTCAAGCTCGGCGCGCACCTCAACCCGTCGTGGGACGCGGCTCTCGCGCGGCGCCGGATCGACGAGCTCGGGCTCGATCCGAGGCAACGGGCCGGCAAGCTGTCCGGGGGACAGCGCGCGCAACTCGCGCTCACGCTCGCGGTCGCCAAACGCCCGCAACTGGTGCTGCTCGACGAGCCGGTCGCGAATCTCGATCCGATGGCCCGGCGCGAGTTCCTGCGCAGCCTGATGCAGTTCGTCAGCGACGAAGGCACCAGCGTCGTGCTGTCGTCGCACCTCGTCGCCGATCTCGAGCGCACCTGTGACCATCTGCTCGTGCTCGCCGTCGGGCAC
>DATGFB010000014.1:0-2741 GCA_035309605.1 Jatrophihabitantaceae bacterium | reverse complement strand
AGTCGTCGACGATCACTGCGCGCAAGTAGTCCAGGCCCCCGTCGAGGCCCTCGAGCCAGGCCGCCGTGCGCTGCAGGCGATCGGCCGTGCGGATGTAGAAGATGAGGAAGCGATCGATGCTGCGGATCAGCGTCTCGGTGTCGACGTCACTCAGCAGCAGGTCGGCGTGCCGCGGCCGGAACCCGCCGTTGCCGCCGACGTAGAGGTTCCACCCGTGCTCGGTCGCGATGACGCCGAAATCCTTGCCCTGCGCCTCGGCGCACTCACGCGCACATCCCGAGACGGCGGCCTTGAGCTTGTGCGGCGAGCGCAGGCCGCGGTAGCGCAGCTCGAGTTCGATCGCGAGCGCCACGGAGTCCTGCACGCCGTACCGGCACCACGTCGAGCCGACGCACGACTTCACGGTGCGCAGCGCCTTGCCGTACGCGTGGCCCGACTCGAAACCCGCGTCGACGAGGCGCCGCCAGATCTCGGGCAGGTCGTCGAGCCGGGCACCGAGCAGATCGATGCGCTGCCCGCCGGTGATCTTGGTGTAGAGGTTGAAGTCGCGGGCCACCTCTGCGATCACGAGCAGCTTCTCGGGCGTGATCTCGCCGCCGGGGATGCGCGGGATGACCGAGTACGAGCCGTTCTTCTGCATGTTCGCGAGCACGTGGTCGTTCGTGTCCTGCAGCGCACCTTGCTCGCCGTCGAGGATGTGACCGTTGCCGAGGCTGGCCAGGATCGACGCGACGGCCGGCTTGCAGATGTCGCAGCCGCGACCCGTCCCGTGCCGCTGGACGAGTTCGGTGAACGTCGTGATGCCGCTGACCCGCACGATGTCGAACAGCTCGGCCCGCGTCTGCGCGAAGTGCTCGCACAGGCCGCGGCCGAGATCGACGCCGCTGTCGGCAAGGAGCGTCTTGAGCAGCGGTACACACGAGCCGCACCCGGTGCCTGCCTTCGTGCACGCCTTCACGCCGGCGACATCGGTGAGCGCGTTGTCGCCGATCGCTGCGCAGATCTCCGCCTTCGTCACCGCGTGGCACGAGCACACCTGCGCATCGCCGGACATCGTGCCGGCGCCGATGTCTGCGCCGTTCGGCGCGATCAACGCGACCGGGTCACCCGGCAGCGGCCGGCCGACGAGCGGACGAAGTAACGCGTAGCGCGACGCGTCGCCGACGAGGATGCCGCCGAGCAGCGTGCTCGCGTCGTCGGAGACGACGAGCTTGGCGTAGGTGCGGTCGACGGCGTTGTGCAGCGTGACCGACAGCGCACCCTCGGCGGTGGCGAGCGCGTCGCCGAAGCTGGCGACGTCGACGCCGAGCAGCTTGAGCTTGGTCGACGTGTCGGCGCTCTCGAACGAGGCGTCGCCGCCGAGCAGGCGATCGACGGCGACGTCGGCCATCGCGTTACCCGGTGCGATCAGCCCGTACACGCGCCCGTCGATCTGCGCGCATTCACCGATGGCGAAGATGCGCTCGTCCGACGTGCGGCAGCCGTCGTCGACGACGACACCGCCGCGTTCGCCGACATCGAGGCCGGCGTCGCGGGCGAGTGCGTCTCGCGGGCGCACGCCGGCCGAGAACACCACCACGTCGAGATCGAGCTCGACACCGCTGTCGAGCACCGCAAGCATCCGCCCGCGATCGTTCGCGATCGACGACACGGACGTTCCGCAGTGCACGGTCACGTCGAGGTCGGCGATCATGTCGCGCAGCAGGCCGGCGCCGCCTTCGTCCACCTGCAGCGGCATGAGCCGCGGCGCGAGCTCGACCACGTGCGGCGACAAGCCCAGCGAGCGCAGCGCGCGTGCTGCCTCGAGGCCGAGCAGTCCGCCTCCGACGACCATGCCGGCGCGCCGACCGCTCGCACTCTGCGCCGCGCCGTGCGTCGCCGCGCGGATCTCGTCGAGATCGTCCAGCGTGCGGTACACGAAACAGCCCGGCAGGTCGTGGCCGGGCACCGGCGGAACGAACGGGTACGAGCCGGTCGCGAGCACAAGCACGTCGTACGCGACGCTGCGCCCGGTGCTGGTGCGCAGGGTCCGTGCCGCCCGGTCGATGTGCGTGACCTCTTCGCCGAGGTACAGGACGCAGTCGTCGCCGTCGTAACAGCCCGGCGCGACGATGTCGAGCTCGTCTGCCGTGACTCCGTCGAAGTAGGACGACAGTGCGACGCGGTCGTACGCGCGACGGGTCTCGTCGCCGAACACGCTCACCCGCCATTTCCGGTCGACATCGCGCTCGCGCAGCGACTCGACGAAGCGCTGCCCGACCATGCCGTTGCCGACGACGACGACATGTCCCGAGGTGGGCGTCATCCGGGTTCCCTTCACGCCGTTGCCATCTCGGTCGTGCGCGCGCCGGTGTCGGCGGCGGCGAGCCAGTCCGCGATGCCCTGCACGGCCTCGCGGCAGGTGCCGCAGCCGGTCGTGGCGCGCGTGGCGGCGGCGATCGCATCCACCGACTCGGCACCGTCCTGCCACGCGCGGCAGATGGCGTCCTTGGTGACGCCGTTGCACTGGCAGATCGTCGCCACACCCGGGAGCGCCGTCGGCGATCCGGTCACGGTGACCGGCGAGTTGCGCCGCACCATCAGCAAGGACGCGCGGTCGGCCGGCAACGCGGAGCCGCGATCGAAGAGCTGCGTCACGTCGCCGACCGTTCTCGTGTCGCCCAGCAGGATCGCGCCGACGAGACGGCCTTCGCGGACGACGAGTTTCTGGTAGACGCCACGAGCGCCGTCGACGAACCTGA
>DATGFB010000013.1:0-2427 GCA_035309605.1 Jatrophihabitantaceae bacterium | reverse complement strand
CGACAACACCACGCACCGCGCGTACCGCGTTGCGCGCCGTGCCGAGCACGATGCGACTGGCACCGATGCCGAACTCGGTCGCCTGGCCGAGCAACTACGCGCCGGTGCCGGGCCGCAACGGCTTGGACTGGACCTGCGCCGACGGGACGACGTCGTCCGGCAGCACACCACGGCCCAGTCGCCAGCGGATCCAGGCGGCGACCGCGGGCCACGTCACCTCGGACGCGCGTGAGCCGACGACGAGCCCGAAGTGCCCGGTCGGTTGCGTGAGTTCGTAGACGTCCGCGCGCGGCGCGGCCTTGCGGATCGCGCGCACTGCGTCAGGGTGCCCGATCGTGTCGCTGCTGCCGACGACGGTCATGATCGGCACCGAGATGTCGGCCAGCGTGACGAGCCGGCCGTCGATGACGAAACCACCCTCGAGCATGCGGTTGTGCGTGACGAACTGCTCGAGCAACTCGGCGATCGCCGGTCCCGAGTACGCGGTCCAGCCCTCGGAGTCGAGAAAGCGGCGCTGCCGTTCGCGCGGCAGCAGGGCGTCGCGGTCGTGCAGGGTGAGCAGGAACTGCACGCGTCCCTGCACCGTCTTGGCCGGCGCGAGCGCCATGAAGCCGAGCCGCACCGCCCAGTTCGGCAACGAGACCTTGCGCAGCACGCCGCTTTCGAGCAGCCCGGACGCAAGGCGCATGGTGGCCTCGGGCGACAGCGGGATCGGCAGCGGTGCAGTGGTGTCGGCGGGCGAGCCGAACGTGACGAGCGAGTCGATGTCCTTGCCGCGCCGGTACGCAGCGGTCTGGTACGCGAACATGCCGCCTTGCGAGTACCCGCTCAGCACGACCGGCTTGCCGGTCGCGGCGACGACGCGGTCGACGGCGTCGCTCACCGCGAGCACGTGGTCGGTGAGCGTGCGCTCCAAGCCGCCCGGCTCGCGTCCCGGATCGCCGAAGTCGACGACCCACGTGTCGATGCCTTCCTTGTGCAGGCTGACGACCGCCGACGCCGACGGCGACACGTCCCACACCTCGGTCGCCATCATCAGCGGCGGAATCAGCAGGATCGGTGGCGCGTCGAGCGCGACGTCGTCGGCGAAGTAGTGCCGCAGCCGGTAGTTGGGCTGCTCGGCCGTGACCACGAAGGGCGACGGCTCCTCGCCGGTCTCGAGGCCGCCGAAGCGCACGACCTCCGCCGCATTGCGCGCGGTCGCCGCGATGCGGCGCGCGTATCGCACTGCGGTCGAGCCGGCAGCCGTCACCGGCGGCCTGGCGCGGCGCCCAGGACGAGGTGCGGGCAGGTCGTCGTCGGAGGTCCCCACATCCTGAACTCTGTTACGCGAGCGGGGCGACCGCAACTCACCGAGTGCGGGCGACGGGCGCGAACCGCCACGCGTGCGGCGGTCGGGCCACCAACTCACTGGGCGGTCGAGGCAGACCCTGCCCGGACGGGTCGATGACCACGACGCGCGGATCCGGTCCGTCCGCGCGGTAGACCTGTGCATCCGGCGCGGCATGCGAATCGGCAAACGCGACGAGTGCATCGAGCTGCCCCGGTGCCGCGCGCACCTCCCACATCACGACGTCACTCATAACAACACCTCCGTGATCGGCAGGCTCGAATCGGCAGGGATGTCGAGCGCCGACGGCACCGCGCCATGCTGCACGAGCTGCGCGCCGAGCGCGGCGACCATCGCGCCGTTGTCGGTGCACAACCGCGGCGGCGGGATGCGCACGCGCAACCCCGCTGCGGCACACCGCTCCTCGGCGAGCGCGCGCAATCGCGAGTTCGCCGCGACGCCACCACCGATGACGAGATGACCGACCCCGGCGTCGGACGCTGCGCGCACCGCCTTCGCAGTGAGCACGTCGACGACGGCCTCCTGGAACGACGCAGCGACGTCGGCCGTCGGTACCGCTTCGCCGGCACGTTGTTTGGCCTCGACCCAGCGCGCGACCGCGGTCTTCAGGCCCGCGAACGAGAACGCGAAGCCCTCGTCGCGCATGCCGCGCGGGAAGTCGATCGCGTTCGGGTCGCCGTCGCGTGCGATTCGATCGATCGGCGGCCCACCCGGAAACGGCAGACCCAGCAGACGCGCGACCTTGTCGTAGGCCTCGCCCGCCGCATCGTCGACGGTGGCGCCGAGTTCGGTGACGTCTTCGCCGCCGATGCGCGGTACGAGCAGCAACGACGAATGGCCGCCGCTGACGAGCAATGCAACGCACGGCTCGTCCAGCTCGCCGTTCTCGAGCAGGTCGACCGCCACGTGTGCGGACAGGTGATTGACGCCGTACAGCGGCTTGTCGAGTGCGAGCGCGTATGCCTTCGCGGCCGCGACGCCGACGAGCAACGCGCCGGCGAGGCCGGGCCCGGCGGTCACCGCTACGGCGTCGATGTCCTGCGCGCTGACGCCGGCTTGGTCGAGCGCGCGATGAA
>DATGFB010000012.1:0-2247 GCA_035309605.1 Jatrophihabitantaceae bacterium | reverse complement strand
TGAAGCCGCCATCCCCGACGCGTTCCTCGAGCAGGTGTCGCTGTGCGGTCCAGCCGGATACGTGAAGGAACGGCTCGCCGCGTACCGCGACGCCGGCGTGACCGTACTGAACGTCGACCCGGTGGGTTCGGACCCGGTGCGCACGGTCGCCGCGCTCACCGAGCTCATGTGAGCAGGCTCGTTCGACAGTGTCTGTTGGAGGATCAGTGACGACCAGCCCCGTCGCCGACGCGCCGCCCTCGGGCGGCGCGCGGGTGTCGACCGACGAGCTGCTCGAGCTCTACCGCAGCATGCTGCGCATCCGGCTGTTCGAGGACCGGGCTGCGGCGCTCTATCAGGATGGCCGGATCCCCGGCTTCCTGCACTTGTCGGTCGGGCAAGAGGCCGTTCCCGTCGGCACGTGCGCCGCGCTCGATCGCCAGGACGTGATCACCTCGACACACCGCGGGCACGGCCACGTGCTGGCGAAGGGGTTGGACGTGCGTGGCGCGTTCGCCGAGTTGTTCGGCAAGGAGACCGGCAGCTGCCGCGGTCGGGGCGGGTCGATGCACATTGCCGACCCCGAACTGGGCATCTTCGGCGCGAACGGCATTGTCGGCGCCGGCGTGCCGATCGCCGTCGGCGCGGCGACCGCGGCACAGCTTCGCGGTGACGGACGCGTAGCCGTCGCGTTCTTCGGTGACGGCGCAGTGAGCACCGGCGCGTTCCACGAGGCAGCGACGCTCGCGTCGTCGTGGGGCGTGCCCGTCGTCCTGTTGTGCGAGAACAACCAGTTCTCCGAGTTCACCCCCACCGTCGTGCCCGAAGGGCAGTCGACGTTCGAGCATCGTGCCCGCGGTTATGGCCTCGACTTCGCGCGCATCGACGGCAACGACGTCCAGGACGTCGTCGCTCAAATGCGTGCCGTGGTCGCGCGGCTGCGCGCCGGGGGGCGACCCGTTCTCGTGGAAGCGACTACCTACCGCGTCCGCGGCCACTACGAGGGCGACCAGCAGAAATACCGCGACGCCGAACTCGACCGGGTGTGGCGCGGGCGCGACCCGCTCGACCGCGCGCGGGCCGAACTCGTCGCCGCGGGCGCGGCGGGCGCCGTCGACCAGATCGACGCCCAGGTCACTCGAGAGATCGACGACGCGGTCGAGTGGGCCACCGCGCAGCACGAGCCACCGGTCGAGGTGCTCGCCGACTACGTCGGGCCCGCGTCGCAGCCGGACACCGCCGAGACGTCGTTGCCCGCGGATGCAGAGCCGATCCGGACGAGCCGTGCGGTGCGCGCCGCACTGCGGCACGAGCTGGCCGAAGATCCGCGTGTCTTCACCGCGGGCATCGACGTCGGGGCCGGCGGCAACGTATTCGGCCTGACCCGTGGCCTGATGGCCGAGTTCCCGGGACGGGTCCGTGACACCCCGATCGCCGAGGCGGCCATCGTCGGTATGGGCATCGGTGCCGCCATGGCCGGCATGCGCCCGGTCGTCGAGATCATGTACTCGGACTTCATGACCGTCTGCTTCGACCAGATCGTCAACCAGGCGGCCAAGCTGCGATACATGACGGGCGGCAAGGTCAGCGTGCCGCTGACGATCCGTACCCAGTTCGGCGCGGGGCGGTCCTCCGGCGCCCAACACTCGCAGAGCCTCGAGGCGATGCTCGCGCACGTGCCCGGCCTTGCAGTGGTCATGCCGTCGACACCGTCGGACATGTACGGGCTGTTGCGGGCGGCCATCGCCTACGACGGCCCGGTGGTCGTCATCGAGCACCGCCTGCTGTACGAACGCAGCGGTCCCGGGTTCGCCGACGACCACTTCGTACCGATCGGCAAGGCCGCGGTGACGCGGCCGGGCACCGACGTCACGATCGTGTCGTACTCGCGCATGGCGCAGGAGAGCTTGCTCGTGGCCGAGCGGCTGGCGGCCGAGGGCATCGACATCGAGGTGATCGACCTGCGCACGATCGCCCCGCTGGACTGGGACACCGTGCTGACGTCGTTCGCCAAGACCAACCGCATGGTGGTTGCGCAGGAAGCAGTCGTCGATTTCGGGGTGGGCGCCGAAATCGCCGCGCGCGCCGTCGACGCCGGCTTCTGGAACCTGGACGCGCCGGTCGTTCGCGTCGGCGCTCCGAGCACGCCCGCGCCGTACGCACCGAGTCTCGAGGCGGCCTGGGTACCCGGCGCCGACGACATCGAGGCGGCGGTACGTCGCGTCGTGAACACGTAGCCAGGGAGGTCCCGATGGACGAACTGCTCGT
>DATGFB010000011.1:0-2509 GCA_035309605.1 Jatrophihabitantaceae bacterium | reverse complement strand
GCCACCAGGCGAAGATCTCGGCGAACCGCTGCGTGCGCAGCACCACGTGCGCCAGTCGATCCGGCACGATCCGCGGTCGCTCGACTGCGAGCCGCTGTTCGTCCTCGAGCACCGTCATGACGTCCCCTTGTCGACTCGGCTCATGCGCCTGAACTTAATTGAACGTCATTGGTTTTCCAAGCGGTCCGGTACGGTGCTAGTACCTAGCGACGTTTGATGGATGGGTGGTGCAGGGATGGGCGAGCGCCGCTCGGTCACGATCGTCGGCGCCGACGGCGTGAACCTGGCCGGAACCCTCGCGGGAGAAGGGCCCCTCGTACTGCTGCTGCACGGCGGCGGGCAGACGCGGCATTCCTGGGACCGCACGCTCGACCGACTCGTCGCCGCGGGCTGCACCGCGCTCTCACTCGACATGCGCGGCCACGGCGACAGCGGCTGGGCCCCGCGCTCCGGCGGCTATGACTTCGACGGCTATCGCGGCGACATCCGGGCCGTCCTCGCCGAGCTGCCCGAACCGCCGGCCGTGGTCGGCGCGTCCCTGGGCGGCGTGGCAGCGATGCTGGCGCTCGGCGCCGAGAAGGACGGGGGCGTTGCCCTCGCGCGCTGCCTCGTGCTCGTCGACGTGGTCCCGCGCATGGAGGATGCGGGCGTGCGACGTATCCGCCGGTTCATGGCTTCGGCACCGGACGGTTTCGCCAACCTGGACGAGGCGGCCGACGCGATTGCGGAATACCGGCCGGGACGGCCGCGACCGCGGTCGCTCGACGGCCTCGCGAAGAACCTGCGACTGCACCCGGACAACCGTTACCGGTGGCACTGGGACCCCCGCATCCTCGAAGGGTTCGGCGGCACCGAGGACGAGCGGCACCGCGCAATGGCCGACGCCGCCCGAGGCGTCGCCGTGCCCACGCTGCTGGTGCGCGGCGCGCACAGCGACGTCGTCGGTGACGAGGGCACCCGCGAGCTCGCCGAGCTGATCCCCCACGTACGAGTAGCCGAGATTGCCGAGGCGGGGCACATGGTCGCCGGCGACAGCAACGACGTGTTCAGCGACGCCATCATCGAGTACGTGCGAGAGCACGCCACCACTACTGGGTGAACCTCCGGCGCCACCCGTCGGTCAGTACGCGACGGTGAACCGCTCCCGAACATGCTTCGGCTGCTCGATCTCGTCCACGAGCGCGGCCGCCAGATCCGGTGCCGAGATCGACGGGAACCCGTACGTGAGGTCGCCCATCATCTCGTCCGCCCCGACCCGGTACGAACCGGTACGTGACGCGGTCTGGTCGATGATCGGTGGCGGCGACAGCACCGTCCACGACAAGCTCGCGGGCGCGCGGTTCTGCAGTTCGCGCAACGCGGCCCGGAAGCCGGCCGACTCGCGACGCGACGCGTCAGGGAAGTCGGGACGATCGATCCACTGCACGCCGGGCTCGACCTCGAGGCTGCCCGCACCGCCGATCGAGATCCATCGCGCACCCTGTGCGAGTGCCACGGTCGCGAGGACGCGCGACAGCTCGACGGCACTGCGCTCGACCTGCTCGGGGTCGCGC
Source organism: Jatrophihabitantaceae bacterium (assembly GCA_035309605.1). Lineage (GTDB taxonomy): Bacteria > Actinomycetota > Actinomycetes > Mycobacteriales > Jatrophihabitantaceae > DATGFB01. The sequence goes on along the minus strand of DATGFB010000011.1, from coordinate 956 downwards.
ATTGCGACGCTGCTGACGATCACCTCGCAGCCGGCGGCCGCTTGCTCCACGGTTGCCTGGTCGAACGCGTCGCCGGCGACCGCACGCACCTCGGGGAACAGCTCGACAGCTGACTCCGGATGGCGTCCCAGCACCGTGACGTCGTGCCCCCGCGTGACCAGTTCACGCAGGATGTGCTTGCCCACCTTGCCGGTCGCACCGACGTGCAACACCTTCATCGAGTCCTCCTCCGGACGGTCAACCGCGTCGCGTCATGAGCGACGCAGTTGCGACCACGGTGTGTCCTTGTCGCCACGGGGTTCGGGCGCGAGCCCCAGAACGCGCTCGCCGAGGACGTTGCGCAACACCTCGGACGTGCCGCCCTCGATCGAGTTGGCCAGCGATCGCAGGTAGTCGTAGCTGACGTCGCCGCTGCCGCCGTGCACGGCGGCCGCGTCGGGACGGGTCTCGGCGTAGCCGCGGTAGACGAGCGCGCGTTCGCCGAGCAGCTCGACGCACAGGTCGTAGATCGCCTTGTTGCCTTCGGCCATCTGCAGCTTCGCGATCGACCCCTCGGCGCCTGGCGTGCCGCGGCGCAACTGCTCCGCCGCTCGGGCGTTCGTCACGCGAGCGGCCTCGGCGCGCAACCACAACCGCATCACCCGGTCGAGCTCGGCGTCACCGGCCCGACCCGCCGCGTGTGCGTCCCGATACGTGGCGACGAGCTGCGCGCTCGGCCCGCTGCCGCGCTCCGCGGGCCGCCCGCCGAGCGACACCCGCTCGTTCATCAGCGTCGTCATCGCGACCGGCCAGCCGCCGCCGACGTCGCCGAGCACGGCGTCGTCCGGCACGAAGACGTCGTCCAGATAGACCTCGTTGAACTCCGCCTCGCCGGTCAGCTGTCGCAACGGGCGCACGTCGATCCCAGGCGTGGTCATGTCGAGCAGGAAGTAGGTGATCCCGCGATGCTTCGGCTG
>DATGFB010000010.1:0-4235 GCA_035309605.1 Jatrophihabitantaceae bacterium | reverse complement strand
GTGGCGATCGTGATGGACGGCAACGGGCGATGGGCGCACGCCCGCGGCCTGCCACGAACCGAAGGACACCGCGCCGGCGAAGCCGCGCTGATGGACGTGCTGCACGGCGCGATCGAGCTCGGTGTCGGGACGGTGTCGGCGTACGCGTTCTCGACCGAGAACTGGCGGCGCTCGCCCGAAGAAGTGCGCTTCCTCATGGGGTTCAACAAGGACGTCATCCGGCGGCGACGCGACGAGCTCGCCGAACTGGGTGTGCGCATCCGCTGGGCGGGCCGGCGCTCGCGGCTGTGGCGCAGCGTGATCTCGCAGCTCGAGGACGCCGAGCAATACACGCGCGACAGCACGCGGCTCACCCTGCAGTTCTGCGTGAACTACGGCGGACGTGCCGAGATCGTCGACGCCACGCGGGCGATCGCGCGCGAGGTCGCGGCGGGCGTCCTCGACCCGGCCAAGATCGACGAGCGCACCATATCCGCGCATCTCGACGAGCCGGGCCTGCCCGACGTGGACCTGTTCATCCGCACGTCGGGCGAGCAGCGCACGTCCAACTTCATGCTCTGGCAGGCCGCGTACGCCGAGCTGGTGTTCGTCGACAAGCCGTGGCCGGATTTCGACCGCCTCGATCTGTGGGCGGCCTGCCTCGCCTTCGCGCAGCGCGACCGGCGCTTCGGCGCGGCCGGTCCGGTGGACGCGCCCGACGCGGTCACCTAGGCGCGCCGTTACCCTGGAGGCTCCGCCGCAACGACTTGGAGCAGCACAGTGCCCGCCGACCGTAACGACGCCGTCGTCAACCTCAGCAAGCGACGCGGCTTCGTCTACCCGTCCAGCGAGATCTACGGCGGCACGCGGTCGGCGTGGGACTACGGCCCGCTCGGCGTCGAGCTCAAGGAGAACATTCGCCGCCAGTGGTGGCGCGCGATGGTCACCACGCGCGACGACATCGTCGGCATCGACTCGGCGGTCATCCTCGCGCCGCAGGTGTGGGAGGCGTCCGGGCACGTCGCAACGTTCTCCGACCCGCTCATCGAATGCCTGCACTGCCACCGCCGCTGGCGCGCCGACCACCTCGAGGAGGAGTTCGAGGCACGCAAGGGGCGCCCGCCCGAGCCCGGCCTAGCGGACGTGCCGTGTCCCAACTGCGGCACCAAGGGGCAGTACACCGAGCCGAAGCAGTTCAGCGGCATGCTGCGCACGTACCTCGGCCCGGTCGAGGACGACTCGGCACTGCACTACCTGCGGCCCGAGACCGCGCAGGGCATCTTCGTCAACTTCCTCAACGTGATGACGACCGCGCGCAAGAAGCCGCCGTTCGGCATCGCGCAGACCGGCAAGAGCTTCCGCAACGAGATCACCCCGGGCAACTTCATCTTCCGTACGCGCGAGTTCGAGCAGATGGAGATGGAGTTCTTCGTCCCGCCCGCCGAGGACGAGAAGTGGTTCGACTACTGGCTCGAGCAGCGGTGGAACTGGTACGTCGGGCTCGGCATCGACGCGGACAACCTGCGCTACTTCGAGCACCCGAAGGAGAAGCTGTCGCACTACTCGAAGCGCACCGTCGACATCGAGTACCGCTTCGGCTTCGGCGGCACCGACTTCGCCGAGCTCGAGGGCATCGCGAACCGCACCGACTTCGACCTGACCACGCACTCGCAGCACTCCGGCGCGGACCTGACCTACTTCGACCCCGAGACGAACGAGCGGTACACGCCGTACGTGGTCGAGCCGGCCGCCGGCCTGACGCGCTGCGTGCTTGCCTTCCTGCTCGACGCGTACGCCGAGGACGAGGCGCCGAACGCCAAGGGTGTGTTGGAGAAGCGCACCGTGCTGCGTCTGGACAAGAGACTCGCCCCGGTGAAGGTCGCCGTGTTGCCGCTGTCGCGCAACGCCGACCTGTCGCCCAAGGCGCGCGATCTCGCCGCGGCGCTGCGACAGCATTGGACCGTCGAGTTCGACGACGCTCAGGCGATCGGGCGGCGTTACCGGCGCCAGGACGAGATCGGCACACCGTTCTGTGTCACGGTCGACTTCGACACGCTAGAAGACGACGCGGTGACAGTGCGCGACCGCGACTCGATGGCGCAGGAGCGCGTGTCGCTCGACCAGGTCGAGGCGTATCTGGCGGCGCGGCTCGTCGGGGTTTGAGCAGAGCGTGACGCGCAACCGGTTCGCGCTCGTCGGCGTCAGCGTCATCGCGGCCGCGATCGTCGCGGCGATCGTGCTGCTCATTACCAAGCAGGGTGACAGTCACTCGACGCCTGTGGCGTCGCGGCCTCGCTCATCGGCTGTGTCGTCATCGGGGTCGAGTTCCACGAGTCCGTTCCCGGCTATCCCGCCGCCACCGACCGACAGCGGCGGCACTACGAGCGGTTCGGCGGCGGCGTCGGGCGCCCCGGTGAGCCAGGAGCAAGCGCGCTCGACCGTCGTCTCGTATGTCGACGACGTGAACCAGAAGGACCGTGTGTCGGCGGGCAAGCTGATCTGCGCGGAGCTGTACGACCGCTGGCTGCAGAACATCGACGCCGCGAACAGCGACTTCAACTACGTCATCACGAACGCGCGCTTCATCGGATCGGACGCGATCGCGAACGGCGGCCGCGTGGCGCACTACGCGCTGACGTTCAACGACAACTCCACGAGCAACGTCGACTTCACCCTCGTGGACGAGAGCGGTCCGAAGATCTGCGGGGAGTCGCACGTATGACCGCGCAGGTCGTCACCCAGCCGCTCCGCCTCGCCGACGGTGTCGTCGCCGATCCACCGATCGTGCTGGCGCCGATGGCGGGCATCACGAACACCGCCTTCCGGCAGCTGTGCCGCGATTCGATGAGCGCCGCGCTCGGACCGGAGCGCGCGGGAGGCCTGTTCGTCAGCGAGATGATCACCACCCGCGCGCTCGTCGAACGCAATTCCAAGACGATGCGCATGGTGCGCTTCGAAGCGGACGAGGTGCCGCGCAGCATTCAGCTGTACGGTGTCGACCCGGCAGTTGTGTCTGCGGCGGTGCGCATGATCGTCGAGGACGATCTGGCCGACCACGTCGACCTGAACTTCGGCTGTCCGGTGCCGAAGGTGACCCGCCGTGGTGGGGGATCGGCCTTGCCGTGGCGCACGGAGCTGTTCAGCGACATCGTGCGCGGCGCGGTGCGTGCAGCCGACGGCGTCATCCCGGTGACGGTGAAGATGCGCGTGGGAATCGACGCGACGCATCACACGTTCCGCGAGGCCGGACTGCGCGCGCAGGACGCCGGCGTCGCGATGGTCGCGCTGCACGCGCGCACGGCTGCGGACTTCTACGGCGGTGCCGCCGACTGGGACGCGATCGCCGAGCTCGTCGAACTGCTCGACGTGCCGGTACTCGGTAACGGCGACATATGGGAGGCCGACGACGCGCTGCGCATGGCTGCGGTCACCGGATGCGCCGGCGTCGTCGTGGGCCGGGGCTGCCTCGGCCGGCCGTGGCTGTTCGCCGACCTCGCCGCTGCCTACGACGGGCGTACCGAGCGCGCGTTGCCGACGCTCTCGCAGGTCGCTGCGACGATGCGCCGGCACGCCGAACTGCTCGCGCAGTACATGGGCGAGGAGCGCGGCGTCGTCGATTTCCGCAAGCACGTCGCGTGGTACCTCAAGGGCTTCACCGTCGGCAGCGAGACGCGGCTCGCAATGGCGAACGCGTCCACGCTCCGGCAGCTCGACGACCTGCTCGCCACGTTGGCCGACGAGCCGTTTCCATTGCAGGTGCTCGGCCGCCCGCGCGGTCGCACCACCGGCGCTCGTGCGGTTGCCCTGCCGGACGGCTGGCTGACCTCGCGCGACTCCCGCGACGTACCGGCCGGCGCCGAGCTGGGCGACAGCGGCGGCTGACCCCGTCATGGGGAGTATCTCTTCAACCTGCTTGAAGAAATACTCCCCATGTCAGGCTGCGAGGCGTCGGATGGCGCGCGCGACGTAGTCGGGACGCTCCGTCAGGTCCGACCACGTAAAGCGGAGCACGGTCCAACCAAGCGCGACGAGGGCGTTCTGCCGTGTGCGGTCACGCTGGAAGCGCTCGACGTCGACGTGGTAGGCCATACCGTCCACCTCGATCGCTATCTTCAGGTCAGGTATCGCGACGTCGAGCACTGCGATCAGGGAACCGTCCATCCAGAGTTGATAGTTCGGGATCCAACCGCGGATGCGACTCGCTCGCAGTATGCGATGCAGCCGCCGTTCCGACATGGACGCGGCGCCGTCGCCCA
>DATGFB010000009.1:0-2707 GCA_035309605.1 Jatrophihabitantaceae bacterium | reverse complement strand
CCGATCCCCAGCCGCGCCGACACGTTCTACGCCGCGGTCGGTGGCGAAGAGACGTTCCGGCGCCTCGTCGACACGTTCTACGCAGGCGTTGCGTCCGACCCACTCCTGCGCCCGCTGTACCCCGAGGCGGACCTCGGGCCGGCCGCAGAACGCCTGCGCATGTTCTTGATCCAGTACTGGGGCGGACCGACCACCTATTCGGCGCAGCGCGGTCATCCGCGGCTGCGGATGCGCCATGCACCGTTCCCCATCGGCACCCTGGAACGCGACGCGTGGCTGCGCCACATGCGTGACGCCCTCGACGCGGTGCAGCTGCCTGCGGCGTACGACCGGGTGCTGTGGGACTACCTGTCGACGGCCGCCGACTCGATGCGCAACCTCGCCGGATGAGTGCGTCGAGCACCGGGCATCCGAGCGACGACTTGCGGAGCGAGCATGAGCATCCGAGCGACGACTTGCGGAGCGAGCGTGGGCATCCGAGCGACGACTTGCGGAGCGAGCGTGGGCATCCGAGCGACGACTTGCGGAGCGAGCATGAGCATCGGCCGTGGTGGGCCACGGCGGTCTTTTATCAGATCTATCCACGCAGCTATGCCGACGGCAACGGCGACGGCATAGGTGACCTGATCGGCGCGCGCGAGCGGCTCGGGCATCTCGAGAGGCTCGGCATCGACGCACTCTGGCTGTCCCCGTTCTACCGATCGCCGATGGCCGACGGCGGGTACGACGTCGCCGACCCTTGCGACGTCGATCCGATGTTCGGCACGCTTGCCGACTTCGATGCGCTGCTCGCCGACGCACACGCGCGCGGCATCCGCGTCACGGTCGACATCGTGCCCAATCACGTCTCGGCACAGCATCCGTGGTTCGTCGCTGCTGTCGCCGCGGGTCCGGGTAGTGCCGAACGCGAGCGCTTCATCTTTCGGCGGGGCCGTGGCGAGCGCGGCGAGCTGCCGCCGAACAACTGGCCGTCGGTGTTCGGTGGGCCGGCGTGGACGCGCCTTCCGCTCGAGACTCCGGACGGGCGGGCCGATGGCGAGTGGTATCTGCACCTGTTCGCTCCCGAGCAACCCGATCTGGACTGGACGTGCCCGGACGTCCCGGCCGAATTCGACCGCATCCTGCGATTCTGGCTCGATCGAGGCGTCGACGGGTTCCGCATCGACGTCGCGCACGCGATGGCCAAACCGGCGGGGCTGCCCGATCTCGACGGCAGGACGCTCGCGGCCCTCGACACGAGCACGCCGACGCCGGGCGCGGATGACGTGCGGTGGGACGCGGACGCCGTACACGACATTCATCGCCGGTTCCGCCGCGTGCTCGACGAGTACGACGGCGAGCGGATGGCCGTCGGCGAGGCATGGGTGCACAGCCCGAAGCGGCTGGCTCGCTATGTCCGTGCGGACGAGCTGAACCTCGCCTTCAACTTCGAGCTGCTCGAAGCGCCGTGGGGCGCGGCGAGTTACCGGCGCGCGATCGACCGCTCGATGACGGCGCTCGCGGACGTCGGCGCGCCGTGCACGTGGGTGCTGGCCAACCATGACATGCCGCGCGCTGCGACGCGGTTCGCGAAGGGAACGACGCCCGCGGTCGGGTTGGCACGCGCTCGCGCTGCTGCGCTCGTGCAGTTCGCACTGCCGGGCACTGCGTACGTCTACAACGGCGACGAGCTGGGCCTGCCGAACGTCGACCTGCCCGACTGGGCGCTGCAGGATCCGACATGGGAACGCAGCGGGCACACCGAGCGCGGCCGCGACGGCGAGCGCGTGCCGATGCCGTGGTCCGGCGAGGACCCGCCGTACGGATTCTCGACGGCTGCGCAGACCTGGCTGCCCATGCCGTCGACGTGGGCGGACCTGACCGTCGCCGCGCAGGAGGCCGATCCGAACTCGACCCTCGCGCTCTATCGCCGCGCGATCGAACTGCGCACGAGCCGTGCGGCGTTCGCATCGGGCGCGTTCGAATGGATCGACGCGCCTGCCGACTGCCTCGCGTTCCGCCGCGGCAAGATCGTCGTCATGCTCAACGCAGGCGACGCCGGCGTGCCGATGCCGGCCGGCGACGTCCTGCTCGCCTCCGGCCCGGTCGGTGCCGAACTGCCCGGAGCAACAGCCGTTTGGCTGGCCGGCCGCTAGGCAAAAGAGATCCAGGCATGCTGGGCGAGCGTCCGCTGGTCGCTCACGCGGATGCCGCTGTCCGAGAACGTCCACAGCGCGCCGTCGACGATCATGCTGCGCTGGATGACGCCCGAACCGGCGCTGGTGGTGTTGTTTGCGACCAATCCGACCTGCACGAGCGACGTGCCGTCGACGCGTGCGACGAGCACCTTGCCCATGTCCTGCTCGCTCCACGTTCCCACCGGCACGGCGACGAGCCCGGTCGGCGCCCAGTACAGGAAGGCGTGCGGGTCGAAGCCCGCCTGACCCGGCGTGTTGGACAAGGTGATGTGGGCGGTGCGCGTCGGCTTGCTCGGATTGTGGACGTCGAAGAGCTGGACGAGTAACCCGTCGATGTGCGCGTAGACGCCGCCGCCTTCGTTCACCGGCGAGGTGTCTTGCCCGACGCCGAGCAGCCGCCCTGACCCGATGTCGTGCAGGTAGCTCGAGAACCCGTTGAGCTGAAGCGACCCGACGGCGTGCGGGTTGTCCGGATCGGACAGGTCGAGCACGTAGAGCGGATCGATCTGGTTGAACGTCACGACGTAGCC
>DATGFB010000008.1:0-5197 GCA_035309605.1 Jatrophihabitantaceae bacterium | reverse complement strand
CGTCGTCGATGGCCCACCAGCGGATCTCGGTGCTCTCGGCGTTCGCCGCGTGCGGTTGGAGATCGGTGAGCGCCGCGGCGAGCACGGTTGTGTACGACCACCCGCCGTGGTCGTCGACCCACTCTGCGATGGGACGCACCGTGACCGGATCGAGTGCGGTCTCCTCGGCCGCTTCGCGCAGCGCTGCGGTGACCACGTCCTCATGACTGTCCCGCGCACCGCCGGGCAGCGCCCACGTGCCGCCCTCGTGCGTCCACGGCGCGCGGTGTTGCAGCACGACGCGCAACCCGTCGGTGACGAGCAGTCCCGCCGCGCCGAACCGTCCCCAATGGCGGTGCCCGAGGGCGCAGAACGCCCACCCGTTGCCATCGCCGCTTATTCGCGTCATCAAGGCGGTTGTACCGCATCGCGAGTGATGGCGTCGGCCCGCCAGGTCGCCTCTCGGCGGAAGGCCGCTCGCAGCGGCAGTTGTGGGACCGGGGGCCATGGGTCGGGCCGACGCCACTTCTACGGTACCTGGTCGGCACCTGTCCCGCGGGCCTTATCGTTGAGGCCGGAGATCAGCCGGAGCCCGATCGGAGGTAGGTGGCGTGACCGAGCACGATCGCGCGCACCGACCCGCGCGGTTCGCCGACCTGACCGAGTTGATCGACGCCGCGGGCGGTTCGGCCTCGCCCGTCTCGCGCGCTGAGATCGCCGCTGCGACGGCGGCGATCGTGGTCAACGCCGGGCGCCACCGCAAGGGCGAAGCGGATCTCGTCGCGCTCGCCGACACCGTCGGCATCGACACACTCGCTGAGTTGTGGCGTGATTCGGACCCGGTCAGCCTGCCGGGCGCGCTGTGGGCGTTGTACCTGCTGCGGCAGTGGTGCCGGAGCAACGGCGAAGAGGTCATGCGGTTCTGGCGGGCCGGGCAACCGCTCGCGCCGGCCGACTCCGTCGTGGCCGGTGTGGCCGACGATGCCGATCTCGAGGCGGTGCGCCGTGTCGCGGACGCGGTGCTGACCGGAGCGTACGAGGGCGACTTCGCAGTCGCGCTCGAGCGGGCGGCGGCGCTGTTCCGCGTGGTCGCCGCCGGCCGCCGCGACATGGCGACCGGTCTCGACGAGATCGAGGCCGCCGGCGAACTCGAGCGCGCGCGCCGCAACGAGCGCGTTGCTGCCGGGCTCGCGACGGCAGCAGCCCGCTGGCGCGACGGCACATTGCACTGACGATTCCGTGGCCGCTCTGTGACCCGCGGTCCACAGCTCGTCACGGCGTCCACAGCCCGCCTCGCAGCCGCGCAGCACTCCGCGTGGCCGGTCAGGCTCGTCGCCATGGACCACTCGCCGCTGTTTCCGTCGCCGGACACGCCGATCCGGCTGCACGGCCCGGACGAACTGCTCCAGGCGATTCCGTACCTGCTCGGCTTTCATCCGGCCGAGAGTCTCGTGGTCGTCGGGCTCAGCCGCGGCCGCGTATCGGTCACGATGCGCGTCGATCTCGTCGCCGATGCGCCCGGCGAGCTGGCCGAGGGGCTCGTCGCGGCACTGCGTCGCGCCCGGGTCAGCGAGGCGTTCGCGGTCGTGTACAGCGAGTGCTGGCCGCCGGACGAGGCCAGGCCGTTCGGCGCGGTGGTCGGCGCGCTCGGCATACAGGCCGCCGACGCGGGTCTCGAGCTCGTCGACGGGTACCTCGTCTCGCGCGGACGCCGCTGGTCCTACCGCTGCTTCGACAACGACTGCTGTCCCGTCGCCGGCGTGCCGCTCGACGACACGCCGGGCGTATTCGCCGCCGAGGCGACCGTGGCCGGGATGGTCGCGCTGCCCAGCAGGGCGGACCTGGTCGCACTGCTCGATCCGGAGCCGGATCGTGACCGGTTGCACGACGCTATCGCCGCGCACGAGAACGCGTCGGTGCAGGCGGTGCTCGATGGTGTGGCGCTGCGCCGCACGCGCTCGCTGAAGCGCGCACTCTTCGCCGCGGCACGCGCGGCGGATGCAGGCGCGCCGAGACTGGGGGACGACGACATCGCGCGCTTCGGTGTCGCTCTTGCCGACACCGAGATACGCGACGCGGTGTGGATGGCCATCGACGACCGGCGCCTCGCCGGCTTCGAGCTGTGGCGCCAGCTGGTCCGCCGCCTGCCCGAGCCCTACGACGCTGCGGCGCTGTTTCTGCTCGGGTGGACGGCATGGCGCGAGGGCAACGGCGCCATCGCGTCGATCGCGGCACGCCGGGCCGTGGCCAGCGATCCCACATACAGCGCCGCGGACCTGCTGTTGGCCGCCGTCTCGCACGGCGTCGACCCGCGCCGCGTGCCTCGGCTGCGCAGCCGTTCCGCGTGAGCAGCTCAGAGCGGCATAGCGAGTGGTGGCACTGGGTCGGGCAGCTCCGAGCCACCGCTCAGTGCCACGTCGACCGCCGCCGCGCAGGCGCGGCCTTCGGCGATCGCCCAGACGACCAGCGACGCGCCCCGACTCGCATCGCCGCAGGCGTACACGCCGTCAGCCGCGGTGCGCCAGTTCGCGTCCACTCCGGCAGTGCCGCGTGCCGGATCGACGGCAACACCGAGCTCCGTGAGCAGCTCGGGCACGTCCGTGCCGACGAAGCCCGCGGCCAGCAGCACGAGATCCGCCGGAAGCTCGGTACGCGACCCCTCGACCGGCCGGAACTCGCGCCGGCCGTCGACGCGCACGATCTCGACCTCTTCGGCCAGCACCGCACGCACTGCGCCGGACTCGTCGCCGACGAACGCCACGACCTCTCGCGACCACGCCTCGTGCACACCCTCGTCGTGCGCGGGCGAGACCCCCCGCGTGTTCGGCGCCTGTGGCCACACCGGGTTGATGCCGCCGATACGCGCGATCGGGCGGGGGTTGTGGTCGAGCACGGTGACCGACTGGGCACCTTGCCGGTTGGCGGTACCGAGACAGTCGGCCGCCGTGTCGCCACCGCCGATGATGATCACGTGCTTGCCCGCCGCATCGATCTCGGGTGCCTCGATGTCACCGGCCTGCACGTGATTGCCCTGCGGCAGGTACGTCATCGCCTGGTGTATGCCGCGCAGTTCACGACCCGGGTAGCTCAGCTCGCGCGGTGCGAGAGCACCGACAGCCAGCACGATCGCGTCGAACTGCTCGCGCAACACCGCGACGTCGGACGGGCGCACATCGGTGCTCGTCCGGAAGATCGTCCCCTCGGCGGCCATCTGCTCGATGCGTCGGTCGATGATGTCTTTCGGCATCTTGAAGTCGGGAATGCCGTAGCGCAGCAGGCCACCGAGGCGGTCGTCGCGCTCGAACACGGTCACGTCGTGCCCGGCTCGTGTCAGTTGTTGCGCGGCGGCGAGGCCGGCCGGCCCCGAGCCGATGACGGCGACGGACTTTCCGGTCCGCGCGAGCGGCACTTGGGGCGTGATGGTGCCGTCCGCGAACGCCCGCTCGACGATCGACACCTCGACCTGCTTGATCGTCACCGGGTCGGTGTTGAGCGCGAGCACGCAGGCCGCCTCGCACGGCGCCGGGCAGATCCAGCCGGTGAACTCGGGGAAGTTGTTCGTGGCGTGCAGCCGCTCGCTCGCCGAGAGGTAGTCGTCGCGCGCGACGAACTCGTTCCACTCGGGGATGAGATTGCCCAGCGGGCAGCCGCTGTGACAGAACGCGACGCCGCAGTCCATGCAGCGCGCAGCCTGCTCGCCCACGACGTCAGCCGGGGCACGCAGGTAGATCGGCTTCCAGTCGCGCACGCGCTCGGCCGCCGGCCGCTTCGGCGTGTCAACGCGGCCGTGCTTGAGGAAGCCCTGCGGGTCGTACGGCACTGATTGCCCTTTCGGATCGACGTCGGTGCTGAGGCGTCGACGACTCAGGCCGTTACATCGTAACGGGACGGCTCAGTCGACCCTGACGAATACGTGGTCGCTGAGGTGTGCGTCGAGCGTCACAGTCCGCGTACCGCGTCGCACTTCGACGCCCCCCGCGGCCATGGACACGTGCACCCTGCGGCCCGGGCGGACGCCGGCCGTCGTGAGAGTGCGCATCGCATCGGCGTCCGGCTGGATCTGCTCGCCGATGCGGTCGATCGTGACCGATGCCTCGCCCGGCTCCGCCGCACTGGTCAGGCTCACCAATTCCGTGTGGTCGTCCATGGTTGCGAACGGCAGACCGAGCTCGTCCAGGCCGGGAATCGGATTGCCGTGCGGGCACACCAGCGGCTTCTGCAACAGCGCCACGATGCGACGTTCAACCGCGTCGCTCATCACGTGCTCCCAGCGGCACGCCTCGATGTGCACGTCCTCCCAGTCGAGTCCTATGACGTCGGCGAGCAATCGTTCCGCCAGCCGGTGCTTGCGCATCACGCTGACGGCCTCGTGGCGACCCTTCTCGGTCAGTTGCAGGTGCCGGTCGTCTGCAACATGCAGCAGACCGTCGCGCTCCATGCGCGCGACGGTCTGGCTGACTGTCGGGCCGCTCTGGCCGAGCCGCTCCGCGATGCGTGCCCGAAGCGCGACGACGCCTTCTTCCTCGAGCTCGTACACGGTCCGCAGATACATCTGCGTCGTGTCGATGAGGTCGCTGTGGTGGCTCACGTGCAGGCATCTCCGGTCTGCGGGGATGCCCATTCTATGAGCGCGCCGCGAGCGAGATCAGTCGTCCAGGTAATCGCGCAGGACCTGGGCCCGGGACGGGTGGCGAAGCTTGGCCATCGTCTCGCGCTCGATCTGGCGGATGCGCTCACGTGACAGCTTGAACGCCCGCCCGATCTCGTCGAGCGTCTTGGGCTGCCCGCCGTCGAGTCCGTAACGCATGCGCACCACCGCGGCCTCGCGTGCCTCGAGCGAATCGAGCACCTGGCGCAACTGCGTGCGCATCAGCTCGGACTCGACGTTGGTCTCGGCCGCGCTGGTCGCCCGCTCGTCGGCGATGAAGTCGCCGAGCGACGCGTCGTCGTCGGTGCCTACCGTCTGGTCGAGGCTGACCAGATCGCGCGAGAGGTCGATCAGCTCGCGCACACGCTCTTCGGTGATGTCGAGCTGCTCGGCCAACTCCGCGTGCTCCACCTCGCGGCCGAGCTCCTGGCTCAGCTCGCGCCGGATGCGCTGCAGCTTGTTGACCTGCTCGACGAGGTGAACCGGCAGCCGGATGGTGCGCGACTGGTCGGCCATCGCCCGGCTGATCGCCTGACGGATCCACCAGGTCGCGTAGGTCGAGAACTTGAA
>DATGFB010000007.1:0-3549 GCA_035309605.1 Jatrophihabitantaceae bacterium | reverse complement strand
CTGAACGCGATCATCGGCTTCACCGGCACGCTGCTGATGGAACTGCCTGGTCCGCTCAATCCCGAGCAGGCACGTCAGCTGCGGACGGTGCAGCAGAGCGGCAAGCACTTGATCACGATCATCAACGACCTGCTCGACCTGGCGAAGATCGAGTCGGGCGCGGTGCAGCTGAGCCTGGAGAGCATCGACGCGGTCCAGGTCGTGCAGTCGGTGATGACGTCGCTCCAGCCGCTCGCCGACGCCAAGGGGTTGACGCTGACCGGGGACATCCCGGACACGTCCTTCATGGTGTACTCCGATACGCGCGCGCTCGGGCAGATATTGATCAACCTCGTGAACAACGCCATCAAGTTCACGGACGCGGGCACGGTGACGGTCAGCCTGCACCGCGATTATCAGGGCAAACGGTGCATTACGGTGAGCGACACCGGTCCCGGTATCGCTCCGCAGGATCTCGACCGCATCTTCCGCGCGTTCGAACGTGGTCTGGTGGCATCCGCGGGGCAACATGAAGGAACTGGACTCGGCTTGCACATCTGCCAAAAGCTCGCCGAACTCATGCGCGCCCGCATTGTTGTCGATACGTCACTTGAGGTGGGCAGCTCGTTCTCGGTCGTTTTTGACGAGGAGGCGATATGACCGAATCGATACGAGTCTTCCTCGTCGACGACCATGAGATTGTCCGCCGCGGTATCGCCAACTTGCTCAGCGGCCAGGGCGATATCGACGTCGTCGGTGAGGCCGGCACGATGGCAGAGGCGCTCGACGGAATCCTCGCTGCCGCGCCTGACATCGCCGTGCTCGACGCGCGACTGCCGGACGGCAGCGGCATCGAGGTGTGCCGGCTCGTACGGGCGGAGAAGCCCGAGATCCGCTGCCTCATCCTCACGTCCTACGACGACGACGAGGCGATCTTCGCCGCGGTGCTCGCCGGGGCGTCCGGCTACGTGCTCAAGCAGATTCGTGGCGCGAACTTGGTCGACGCGGTACGGCAGGTTGCCGCCGGCGGTTCGCTGCTCGACCCGGGCGTGACCGAGCGAGTGCTCACCCGCATCCGCGCAGGCGGCGAAGACACCCGCATCGCGTCCCTGAACGACCAGGAACGGCGCATCCTCGGCCTCATCACAGACGGCTTGACCAATCGAGAGATCGGCGAGCGGCTGTTCCTCGCCGAGCAAACGGTCAAGAACAACGTGTCGACCATGCTCGGCAAGCTCGGCATGAAGCGCCGAACGCAGGCCGCGGTTCTCGGCGCGAAGCTGCGCAACGGCAACTGACATGAGCCGGTCCGAAGGCGCAATGGCCGCACGCATCCTCGCGGTGGACGACGTGTCGCACAACCTCGACCTGATGACCTACCTGCTCGAGGCATCCGGCCACGAGGTGATCGGAGCCGCTACCGGGATGGAGGCGGTCGCCAGGGCGCAGGAGTGCCACCCCGACCTTGTCGTCCTCGACATCCAGCTGCCGGACATCAGCGGCTACCGGGTGCTGGAAGAACTGCGCGCCGATCCGGACCTGGCCGACGTGCCGGTCATCGCGGTGACGGCCTATGCCATGGTCGGTGACCGCGATCTCGCGCTCGCGGCCGGATTCGACGACTACCTGTCCAAGCCGATCGATCCGCTGACGCTGGTCGAAGCGCTGGAGACGCACCTGCCCGAAGAACGGCGCGGCCATTCGATGCAGCCGCTCTACCGGCCACGTCATTCCGTGGGCGAGGAGGTGTCGTGGCGACCGTCCTGATCGTCGACGACCGTCCGGTCAACCGAGACCTCGTGCGCACTGTGCTGGCCTATCACGGGCACGAGACGATCGAGGCTGCCACCGGCACCGAGGCGCTCAAACTGTTGCGCGAGCGCCCGCCCGATCTCGTCATTGCCGACGTCGTCATGCCCGAGATGGACGGCTACGAGCTGGCTCGCGCGATCCGCGCGGAGGAGACGACTCGCGAGATACCGGTGCTGTTCTACACGGCCAACTACGTCGAGGAGGAGATCGGCTCGATTGCGGCCGCCGTCGGCGTCGACAGGATCGTCACGAAGGGCGGCGATCTCACCGAGCTGCTCGAAGCCGTTGACAACATGTTGGGCACGACGGCGCAGAATTCCGACGAGCTGATGACCGTCGAGGAGTTCAGCCGCGAGCACCTGCGCGTGCTCAACGCCAAGCTCTTCGAGAAGGTGCACGAACTCGAAGAGGGCGCACGGCTGCACCAGATGGTCGAGGCCATCGTCGCGGTCGGCGACGACCCGAGCCTGTCGGCCATCCTGTACCGGATCGCGACCGCCGCGTTCTCGCTCGTCGACGCCCGCCACACATCGGTCGTCATCGTGGCGTCGGAGTCCCGCCCGGCCGACTGGGTGCACATCGGCGGCGACGAGACCTCGCGGCTGCGCGTCGAGGCATGGGCGCGTAACCCGGCACCGGTCGGCGCGCGGGCGTTCGACTTCTTGGTGATCCCGATCCGCATCGGCGGCGACATCTTCGGCAATCTCGTGTTGCAACACAGCGCCGGCGGTGCCGCGTTCGGCCCGGCAGAGACGAACTTGTTGCAGACGCTCGCGCGCGCAGCGGGCGTGGCGATCGCGAACTCGCAGCTCTACGACGACGCGCGCCGCCGGCAGGAGTGGCTCACCGCGTCGGCCGAGGTGACGTCGACGATGCTCGGGTCGAACCCGACGGAAGCGAGCCGGCTGATCGCTGCCGGCGCGCGGCGCGTCATCGGCGCGACGAGTTCATGGATCTGCGTGCCGCAGGACGACAAGACGATCCGCGTCGAGGCTGCGGACGGCGTCTTGGCCGAGACGCTGCGCGGCGTGGTCTTGCCCGTCAGCGAAGCGGGGCTGTTCCACGAGATCGCCGGCTCGGCGCAGCCGATCCTCGTCACCGACGCCGCGACCGACGAACGCACCGCCACGACGGTGGCGCGCCTGGGTTTGGACATCGGGCCGATCCTGTCGGTGCCGCTGCGCGCGTCCGGGCAAAGCTTCGGCGTGCTCTACATCGCGGACTCGCCGGGCCGGGCGCCCTTCGGCGCGCTCGACGTGGAGATGGCACGCGCGTTCGCGGGTCGCGCCGCCCAGACGCTGGAGTTCGCGCGCGCCGAAGAGCATCGGCAGCGGCTCAACCTCGTCGAGGACCGCAATCGCATCGCGCGCGACCTGCACGACGTCGTCATTCAGCGCCTGTTCGGGGTCGGGTTGCGACTCGAACAGTTGCGCAGTCAGCAGCCGGACTCGACGGCCGGGCCGCTCGGCGAGGTGATCGACGACCTCGACCGGACGATCGACGAGATCCGTAACACGATCTTCTCGCTGCGCTCGGCCGGGTCGGAGTCGACGAGCCTGCGCATGCGGCTGCTCGAGATCATCGAGCCGGCGACGTTCCTGCTGACGTTCCCGCCGCGGCTGCGGCTGGAGGGACCGCTCGATCGAGCAGTGCCCGAACATGTCCACTCACACCTGCTCGCGACCGTGGGCGAGGCGCTGTCCAACGCCATTCGGCATGCGCAGGCCTCGCGCGTCGAGGTGCTCGTGCGCGTGGACG
>DATGFB010000006.1:0-2361 GCA_035309605.1 Jatrophihabitantaceae bacterium | reverse complement strand
CGGTAGCCCGTGAATTCGACCGGCCCCGACTCGAGCGTGGCGCGGTAGATCGACAAGTCGACGTGCGCGGTCTTCTTCGCCTGGCTGTCCGCCTTGGCCCGCGCGCGTTGCTCGGCCATCAGCCGGCGGAACCCCGCCTCGTCGACCTCGATGCCCTGCTCGGCCGCCATCTCGAGCGTGAGGTCGATCGGGAACCCGAACGTGTCGTGCAACTGGAACGCGGTGTCGCCGGATAGCTGCAGTGCCTCGACGCTGCCGTCCGCCCGAGTGACGTTCGCGTCCAAGCTGCCCTTGAGCGTCAACACCGCATTCTCGAAGATCGACGTCCCGGAACGCAGCGTGTTCCCGAAGGCTTCCTCTTCGCCGTAGGCGAAGCCCGCGATGCGCTCGAAGTCCTCGGCGAGCTCGGGGTACGACGGTGCCATGCAGTCACGCGCGACGGGCAGCAACTCCGGCAGCGCGGGGTCGTCGTAGCCGAGCAAGCGCATCGAGCGGATCGCGCGGCGCAGGATGCGGCGCAGCACGTAGCCGCGGCCGTCGTTCGCCGGCGTGACGCCGTCGCCGATCAGCATGAGCGCGGTGCGCACGTGGTCGGCGATGACGCGCAGCCGCACGTCGTCCGGGTGCGACTGGCTCGCGGCATGACCCGAGCGCACGCCGTACTGCTTGCCGGCGAGGTCGGCGGCACGCTGCAAGATCGGACGCGTTTCGTCGATCTCGTAGAGGTTGTCGACGCCCTGCAACAACGCGGCCATGCGCTCCATGCCCATGCCCGTGTCGATGTTCTTGTTCGGCAGTTCGCCCAGAATCGGAAAGTCTTCCTTGGGGTTCGCGCCGGGCTCCTTGCTGGTCGGGCCGCGCTCGTTCTGCATGAACACGAGGTTCCAGAACTCCATGTAGCGGTCCTCGTCGACCTGCGGGCCGCCCTCGAGGCCGTAGTCGGGACCGCGGTCGATGTAGAGCTCGCTGCACGGGCCGCACGGCCCGGGTATGCCCATCGACCAGAAGTTGTCGGCCTTGCCGCGGCGCACGATGCGCTCCATCGGCAGCCCGATGGTCTTGTGCCAGATGTCGATAGCCTCGTCGTCGTCGAGATACACGGTCGCCCAGATGCGCTCGCCGTCGAGCCCGAAGCCGCCGTCGTCGACGGACTTCGTCGACAGCTCCCAGGCGAGCCGGATCGCCTCGTCCTTGAAGTAGTCGCCGAAGCTGAAGTTGCCGTTCATCTGGAAGAACGTGCCGTGCCTGGTCGTCTTGCCGACCTCGTCGATGTCGAGCGTGCGGATGCACTTCTGGATGCTCGTCGCGCGCGGCCACGGCGCCGGCTGCTGCCCGACGAAGTACGGCACGAACTGCACCATGCCGGCGTTGACGAACAACAGGTTCGGGTCTTCGAACGGCAGTGGTGCGCTCGGCACGACGACGTGCCCGTTTGCTTCGAAGTGCGTCAGGAACCGGCGCTTGATCTCCGCGGTTCTCATAGTTGGTCGAGCTGCTCGTCGAGACCCGATGCGGCCCGCAGTTGTTCCTCGCGCTCGGCCATCGCGTCGCGCACGTCCGCGCCGAAATCGCGCAGCGCGTCGGCGAGCTCGCCCAGCCCCGCGGCGATGCCCTGCGCCATGCCGCCGGGCGTGAGTTTCGCGGCCAGCTTCGACACCTTGCGCATCACCAGCACGCCGATGGTGATGCCCATCGCCAGCCAGAACAGCCGGCGCATCAGCGCTCCCGGCGCGCTGCGCGTCGCTTGCGGCGGGCTGCCTTCGCGGCGTCGGCGTCGCGGCGCTCGTTCACTGCCTTGCGCACGCCGTACGTGAACGCAGCTGTCTTGATCAGCGGGCTGCCGAGCGTGCTCGAGACGATGTTCGTCATCGCGGCGACGTTGGTGGTCATCGAGTTCACGTTCTTCGCGATGCCCTCGACCTGCTCGAGCTGCAGATTCAGCTGAGTGACCGTGCCCTGCGCGTCGGCAAGGATGGGTGCGGCTCCCTCGTGCGTCTTGCGGATGGCGAGCGTCGCCTCGTCCAGTGTGCGACCCAGCTTCAACAGCGGGATCGCGAGGAGCAGGACGAGCAGCACGAACGCGCCCGCGGCGACGAGCCCGGCGATCTCACCTCCGGACACCCGGAGCCTCCTTGCACAACGAGGTACGACCCGTCGGGTCGAAGAAACCAGTCGACCCTACCGGTCAGGACGACTCGTCTTCCGGTTCGGGTGATGCGGGCCCGGTGCCCCGCACCGCGGCGCGCAGCTTCGGCAGCAACTCGGCGATCGTGCGCTCAGCGCCGCGACCGGACGGTTCGTAGTAGTCGCGGCCGACGAGTTCGTCCGGTGGGTACTGCTGGCTGAGCACGCCCCCGGGCG
>DATGFB010000005.1:0-3451 GCA_035309605.1 Jatrophihabitantaceae bacterium | reverse complement strand
GTGCCCGCAGAGCAGCACAACGCCGAGATCTCGTTGCTCACCGGTCGTTGTGCCGCGCGCATCATGCTGGACGGCGACATCGGCATCCTGCGCACGGTGCCAGAGCCGCCGGATGGCGCGGTCGCGCGGCTGCGGCACGTTGCGCGCGCCCTCGGCGTCGCGTGGCCGTCGCACGCGCACCCCGGCGACGTGTTGTCGGCACTCGACCGGACCGATCCACGCCACGTCGCACTGATCGAACACGCGGTGAGCCTGCTGCGCGGTGCGTCGTACGCGGCATTCGACGGCGCTCCGCCTGCGCAGCGCGAGCACGCCGGCATCGGGGCGCCGTACGCACACGTCACCGCGCCGCTGCGTCGCCTCGTCGACCGCTTCGGCACGGAGGTGTGTCTCGCGCTGCACGGCGGGACGCCCGTTCCCGACTGGGTGCGTACCGCCTTGCCACAACTGCCGGACATGCTGCAGCAGTCCGATCACCTCGCGCACGAGGTGGACCGCGCCGTCGTCGCCGCCACCGAGGCCTGGCTGTTGCGCGACCGGGTCGGCGAGACGTTCCACGCCACGGTGATCGATGCCGAGAACGGATCAGGGACGATCGTCATCGACGACCCGGCCATCCGCGCGCGCTGCGACGGCGCCAACCTGCCCGACGGCGATCAGATCGACGCGCGGCTCACCATGGCCGACGTGGCCACACGCCAGGTCCGCTTCGAGCGCGTTTCGTCATAACGTGGCGCGGCTACGACGACGGCACGTCATGACGATCGCCAAAGGTCAGTGGTACTCGTGCTCCGCGGACGGGTAGGTGCCCGAACGCACCTCGTCGGCAAAGTGAGTCGCGGCGTCGCTCAGCACGGTTGCGACGTTCGCGTACTCCTTGACGAACTTGGGCGCGGTGCCACCGACCCGCAGCCCGGCCATGTCCTGCCACACGAGCACTTGCGCGTCGCACGCCGGCCCGGCACCGATGCCGATCGTCGGGACGTGCAGCGCGTGCGTGACCTCGGCCGCCACCTCGGACGGCACCACCTCGAGGACGACCGCGAACGCGCCCGCGTGCTGCAGCGCCTTGGCCGCCTGCAGGAGCCGGTGCGCAGCCTCGTCGCCGCGGCCCTGGACGCGATAGCCGCCGAGCGCGTTCACCGACTGCGGTGTCAGACCGATGTGCGCCATGACCGGAATGCCGGCCGAGACGAGCATCTCGACCTGGGGGACGACGCGGCGGCCGCCCTCGATCTTGACGGCCTGACAGCCGCCTTCCTTCATGAACCGCGACGCGGTCTCGAGCGCCTGCTGCGGTGATGCCTGATAGCTGCCGAACGGCAGGTCACCGACCACCAGCGCTCGTGATGTGCCGCGCACGACACCGCGTACCAGTGGCAGGAGTTCGTCGACCGTCACCGGCACGGTCGTGTCGTAGCCGTAGACGACGTTCGCCGCCGAGTCGCCGACGAGCAGCACCGGAATGCCGGCGTCGTCGAAGATGCGCGCCGTGCTGTAGTCGTATGCCGTGAGCATCGGCCAGCGCTCGCCGGTGTCCTTGGCGCGCTGCAGGTCGCGGATGGTGATTCGCCGATTGGAGACGCCGCCGTACAGGGTGGGCTCGGGCATCGTCTTGCCTGCTTTCTCTCCTCGAGGCCGTGGCACGGTCCCCGGGCACGTCAGGTGGACGAGTCAATGGTGCCCCGTCTCGCCGTTTCTGTCTTCAGCAGGCGATGAGACGACTGTCACGCGCCGTCGGACTCCCGCCACCGGTTGGTGATGGGCAGTCGCCGGTCCTTGCCGAAGGATTTCAGCGTTATCTTCGGCCCGACGGGGTACTGCCGCCGCTTCCACTCGGCTCGGTCGACGAGCTGCGCGACGGACATCACAAGCTGCGGCTCGAAGCCCGCGGCGACGATCTGCGCCACGCCCTGGTCGCCGTCGACGTACCGCTCGATGACGGCATCCAGTACCGCGTAGTCAGGTAGCGAGTCGGTGTCGAGCTGCCCCGGCCGCAGTTCGGCCGACGGCGGCTTGCTGATCGAGTTCGGCGGGATCGGCGGGGTCAGGCCCTGCGACTCCGCATACCCGTTGCGCCACCGCGCGATCGCCCACACCACGGACTTCGGCACGTCCTTCAGCGGCGCGAACCCGCCGACCGCGTCGCCGTAGATCGTGGAGTAGCCGACAGCGAGCTCGCTCTTGTTCCCGGTCGCGAGGACGAGGTGCCCCTCCGAGTTCGACAGCGCCATGAGCGTCGTCCCGCGGATACGCGCTTGCACGTTCTCTTCCGCAACGCCGGTCAAGTTCAGCGCGCCCACCCACGCGTCGAGCATCGGCGCGATAGGGACGACGCGGTAGTGCGCGCCGATGCGAGCGGCGAGGTCGGCCGCGTCGGACTTCGAATGCTCACTCGAGTAGCTGCTCGGCATCGACACGCCGTACACGTTCGCGCCGCCGATGGCGTCAGCCGCGACCGCAGCGACCACGGCCGAGTCGATGCCGCCGGACATGCCGAGCACCACCGACCGGAAGCCGTTCTTGCCCACGTAGTCGCGCAACCCCGTGACGAGCGCACCCCAGACCTCGGCCTCCTCGCTGATGCGCGGCGCGACCTCGCCCGGCCGCGCATCGAACGGCGCAGCGGCTGGGACGCCGGTGCCGACCCGCACGACGGTCATTTCCGCGCCGTGCACGTCGGGTGGCACGGCCACGGCCGGCGCGAGCTTGACATCGGCGTAGAAGAGGCCCTCGGCGTACTGAGGGGCGCGCATGAGCACGGCTCCGTCCGGGGCGACCACCATCGAATCGCCGTCGAACACCAGCTCGTCCTGTGCGCCGACCGTGTTGACGTACAGGACCGGCGCGCCCGCCTCGGCGGCCCGCCGCTGCAGCAGCGGCAGGCGCACGTCGTCCTTGTTCCGCTCGTACGGCGAGCCGTTGATATTGAGGACGAGCCCGACGCCGGCTGCCCGCGCGACTGCGAACGGGCCGCCGTCCTGCCAGACGTCCTCGCAAATGGTCAGCGCGATGTCGACGCCGAGGTGGCGTACCACCACGAACTCGGTGCCGCTGACGAAGTAGCGCTGCTCGTCGAACACCCCGTAGTTCGGCAGATGGTGCTTGAAGTAACGGGCGCGTACCGCGCCGCCGAGCAGGAACGCTGCCGCGTTGCGCGGGCCGTCCGCGTCGTCGAGGTAACCGACGACGACGGCGATGTCGCCGAGGCCCACCGACGCGAGATCGGCGGCGAGCTTCTCGAGCGCGGCGCACGAGGCGGCGCGGAAGGACTCGCGGAACACGAGGTCCTCGGGCGGGTAGCCGGTCAACGCCATCTCGGGGAAGGCCACCAGGTGCGCGCCCCCGTCGCGTGCCTGGCGGGTCAGCTCGACGACACTCGCCGCGTTGGCGCCCAGGTCGCCGACCGTGAAGTCGGCCTGGGCCAGGGCAAGACGCAGCATGGTCACCT
>DATGFB010000004.1:0-4500 GCA_035309605.1 Jatrophihabitantaceae bacterium | reverse complement strand
TCACCGTGCTGCGCAAGGTCTAGGACGCGCTCAGGACGACGGCGATTCCGGTTTCGCGGCGTCGGCGGGCGGGTCCGAGGGTCCCGACGGCACGGTCGGCACGGTCGGCGCAGGCGCGTCGGGCGCCTGTGGCAGTTCCGGTTGCGATTTCGCCGCACGTGCGGCGTCGTCGTCGGTCATGCCTTTGATCTCTGTGCGGAAGATGCGCAACGAGCGCCCCAGCGAGCGCGCCGCATCGGGCATCCGCTTGTAGCCGAACAACGCGATGACGACGAGCGCGAGCACCACCCAGTGCCACGGGGCGTCCCACATGTCGCGTGTCTCCCTCTGGTTGCCGAAGCCTGTCGCGGCCTAGGGTACGCCCGCGACCTCCACGAACGGCTCCAGCACGGCGGCGAGCTCGGGTGTCACCCGGGCACGTACGCGGGTGCCGTCGGGGACGTGTTCGGTGGCCAGTACCTCGGCGCTGTCGTGCACGCGAGCGACCAGGTCGCCCCGCGTGTACGGCACCAGCACGGTCAGCTCCAGGTCCGGGCTGGGCAGCCGCCGCTCGATCTCGGCGCGCAGCTCGGCAAGCCCCGTGCCGGTCGTGGCCGACACGAGAAGCCCGTCCGGATCGAGTCGCTTCAGCCGCAGCAACGTCTCGGGATCGGCCGCGTCGGCCTTGTTGAAGACGAGCTGCTCGGGAACGTGCAGGGCACCGATCTCGTCGAACACCTCGCGTACCGCGCGGATCTGCGCCTCGGGGTCGGCGTCGGACGCATCCACCACATGCAGGATCAGGTCGGCGTCGGACACCTCTTCCAGCGTCGAGCGGAACGCCTCGATCAGTTGCGTCGGCAGATGCCGCACGAAGCCCACGGTGTCGGCCAGCGTGAACGGCCGGCCGTCGGAGGCCTGGCAGCGGCGCACTGTCGGGTCCAGCGTGGCGAACAACGCGTTCTCGACGAGCACCCCTGCGTCGGTCAGTCGATTGAGCAGGGACGACTTGCCGGCGTTGGTGTAGCCGGCCAGGACCACACTCGGCACATGCCGCTCGATGCGTCGCGCACGCTTGACGTCGCGCGCGGTCTTCATCGCCACGATCTCCTTGCGCAGCTTGGCCATCCGGCTGTTGATGCGGCGCCGGTCGATCTCGATCTTCGTCTCACCCGGGCCGCGCCCGCCGATGCCCAAACCGCCCGCGGCACGCCCACCGACCTGCCGCGAGAGCGATTCGCCCCAACCACGCAGCCGCGGCAGCAGATACTGCAGCTGCGCGAGTTCGACCTGCGCCTTGCCCTCCTTCGAGCGCGCGTGCTGGGCGAAGATGTCGAGTATGAGCGCGGTGCGGTCGACCACCTTGACCTTCACGACCTCTTCGAGCTGACGCAGCTGACCGGGCGTGAGCTCGCCGTCGCAAATCACGGTGTCCGCCTCGGCGGCCGTCACGATGTCGCGCAGTTCCTTCGCTTTGCCCGAACCGATGTAGGTCGCCGGGTCGGGCCGGTCGCGGCGCTGGATCAACCCGTCGAGGACGAGCGAGCCTGCGGTCTCGGCGAGACGAGCCAATTCGGCCAGTGAGTTCTCGGCCTCCGCGAGCGTGCCACCCGTCCACACGCCCACGAGCACGACGCGCTCGAGGCGCAGCTGGCGGTACTCGACCTCGGTGATGTCGCGCAGTTCGGTGGACAGGCCGACGACACGACGCAGCGCCTCGCGTTCGGCACGTTCGTAGTCGCCCGCTGATGTCGCAGCGGACGCAGGTTCGGGATGCCTCAGGTCACGGTCCATGTCGACGTCCATGGTGACATCGCGCGGCCAGCCATTACCTCGCTCGTCACTGTTCGGCCGCACGCAACCAGGCCTCGTCCAGCTCGATCTCGGCGACCAGCACGGCGGGGCCGGTGAGCCGGACGCCACTCTGCTCGTCCCACTCGACCACACATGTGCCCCCGGGCACGCTGACCTGCCACGGGACGCCGTCCGCGCCCACGCCCTCCCCCGTGGCTACCGCGACCGCGGCCGCGCAGATGCCGGTGCCGCACGAACGCGTTTCGCCGACACCGCGCTCGTGCACTCGCATCGTGATCTCGCGCGGTCCGGTGACGACGACGAACTCGACGTTCTGCCCGGCCGGCTCCGGCGGGTCGACCCGCGGCGGCCGGGACAGATCGAGCACGTCCAGCTCGTCCGGTGCGACGAACACGACGACGTGCGGGTTGGGCATCGCCACGGCGATGCCGGGAACGGGGTCGAGTGGCGCGGCGGTGACGACCGGCCGGTCGGCAAGGACCAAGGGGTGGCCCATGTCGACGGTGTAAGCACCGTCGACGTTGGCCACGACGCGCCTGATCCCGCCGCGAGTCGCCACCGCCGCTGACCCATCAACGAGACCGGCACCCTGGAGGTATCGCATGAAGACGCGAACGCCGTTCCCGCACATTTCCGCGACCGATCCGTCGGCGTTTCGGTAATCCATGAAGAACGGCGCCTCCAGCGCCATCTCCTTCGCCTCGCGATCGTTCTCGGACCGAACGACACGGAGCACGCCGTCGGCTCCGATCCCGCTGTGCCGATCGCACAAGGCGCGCACGAGCGACGGGGTCAGGTCGATCGACGCGTCGAGATCGGGGAGGATGACGAAGTCGTTCTCGGTCCCGTGCCCTTTGACGACGCGCATGCCTACAGGGTAGGGCGGACGAGCGCCTCGACTGCCGTCACGAGGTCCGGCCGGGTGCCGTCGAGCCAGGAAATCCGGGGATCGCGGCGGAACCAGGACCGCTGGCGGCGGGCGAATCGGCGGGTTGCCCGGACGGTGATCGCGACCGCTTCGTCCAGATCGCCGATCACGGCGCCTTGGTCGTCGAGCACGTCCAGCAGCTGCGCATACCCGAGCGCCTTGCCCGCCGTCGGGCTGGCGCGCAGCCCGTGCGGCAGCAGGCTGCGCACCTCGTCCAGGAACCCGGACGCCATCATGCGCAGCACCCGCCGCTCGACCTGCTCGTCGAGATCGGCGCGGTCGAGCCCGACCTGAACGCAATCAAACATCGCCTCGAACGCGGGCATACGGGCAGTGAACGGACCGCCGGTGAGCTCGATCACCTCGAGTGCACGGACGATGCGCCGCCCGTTCGAGGGCAGGATCGCCATCGCGGCGGCGGGGTCGAGCGTGGCCAGACGCGCGTGCAGTTGCAGCGGCCCGACGCGGGTGAGCTCGTCGTAGAGCCGCGCCCGGATCTGCGGCGACTCGCCGGGGAAGTCCAGCCGATCGAGCGCGCCGCGCACGTAGAGGCCGGAGCCGCCGACCAGTACCGGCGTCGCGCCCCGTGCCCAGATCTCGCCGAACGTGCCACGAGCCAGCGACTGGTACTCCGCGACCGCCGCCGACTTGGTCAGCGGCCAGATGTCGAGCAGATGGTGCGCGACGCCCTGGCGCTCGGCGAGCGTCAACTTCGCCGTGCCGATGTCCATGCCGCGATACAGCTGCATCGAGTCGGCGTTGACCACCTCTCCGCCGATGCGCTGCGCGATCGCGACCGCGAGATCCGACTTGCCCGTCGCGGTCGGCCCGACGATCGCGACGACCCGTCCGTCAGTCACGTGCGGTCCAGATCGCGACGAGATAGGTCACGCCGTACGGCGCGTCGTAGTAGCGGATGTCGGCGTCGAACGCCGATTCGCGCAGCAGCATGCCCGCGGCGCGCCACGCCGGCGCACCCGCGGCAAGCAGTTCGCGGGCGAGATCGACGTCGAGCTGGGCGAGCGCGTCCGCATCCGCCGAGCGCAGTGCCGCGGCGACCCCGTCGTCGAACGTGACCGCGCGTTCGTCGAGATACCCGGGCGCGGCAGTGCTGCGTCGCGCGCTTGCGTCACCCATCACGATCAGGCCGACCCGATCCGGGCTCGCCAAGCGACTCAGGTCGCGCAGCGCAGGTGCCGGGTCCGAATCGAGGGAGAACGCACGCATCGACGCAGCGGGGCCGAGCGCGTCGCGCACCAGCCACGCGCCGATCGTCAGCGACAGCGGCAGCTCGAACGGGCCGTCCGCGTCGGGCACCAGCCCGGCATGCACGTCGACGCCGTATCCGGCGAGCGACCCGCGCGCCGCGTACGAATGTGCGAGCGTGCGCTCGGCCGAACCGATGAGCACGAGCCGGTCCGACGCTGCCGCAACCGTGGTGATCGCGTGTCGACATGCGTCGCGCAGCCCGTCCAACTCCGGCGCCGCTTCGCGGGCCACGTCCGGCACAAGCACCGGCGGATGCGGACAAAACGCAGCAGCGACGATCACCGACGAAGGCTAACCGCCGCCGGGTCATGCGCGTCGATCGTGTCTAATGCTGAGTCATGGGTTCGGAGTGGGGCCGCATCGATGCCGACGGCACGGTGTTCGTCAAGACGCCTGACGGCGAGCGCGAGATCGGCTCGTGGCAGGCGGGCGACGCCGAGGCCGGCCTGGCGTTCTACGAGCGGCGCTACGAAGACCTCGCCACCGAAGTGAGCTTGCTCGAAGCGCGC
>DATGFB010000003.1:0-6024 GCA_035309605.1 Jatrophihabitantaceae bacterium | reverse complement strand
CGGCTGCCGGGCGGCGCGGCGGTGCAGCGCGAGGTCCAGCGGCTGCAGGACGCCGCGCTGACCGAGATGCGCCGGCTGCTCGACATCCCCGACGGCGGCGTCGCCATGACGAACGAGGAGCACCGCGCCGTGCTGCTCGTGCAGAACAGCACCGGCCGCGAACCACTGCGCGAGGCCATGAACGAACTGCTCGAACGGTCGGTCGAGTCCGACCGCGGCGCGAGCCGCGATTACTTGTTCGGCTCGATCATCAGCCAGCTGGTGCCGGACGAGGCGCGCATCATGGCCGCCCTGTCCGACGGCGCGAAGTTCGCCGCGATCGATGTCGTCGCCAAGCAGCTCGGCCGCGGCTCGACACGCACGGTGCTCGCCAACGCATCGACGGTCGGGCGCAACGCGGGAGTCGTCTCGCCCGACAACGTGCCCGCGTACGTGACGCGGTTGCACAACTTCGGGCTCGTCGAGTTCGGGCCCGCCGACGACGACATCGACGTGCAGTTCGACATCCTCGCGGCCGACTCGACCGTGCAGGCCGCGCAGTCGAGTGCCGAGGCGCGCCGGCTCGGGTCGCCCAAGCTGGTGCGCAAGACGCTGACGATCTCGCCGTTCGGGCGCGACTTCTGGACGGCTACCGATCCGTCGCGCGCAGGGGCCGGACCGCGCTGATGGCGTCGGGTGTGCTCACCGACATCGCCGAGCACTGGTACATCGACCTCAGCATCCCGGTCGTCGCCGCGATCATCGGGTACGTGACGAAGCTCGTCGCGATCCGCATGATGTTCCGGCCGATCGAGTTCGTCGGGATCAAGCCGTACCTCGGCTGGCAGGGCATCGTCCCGCGCCGCGCCGCGCGGATGGCGAGCATCGCGGTCGACACCATGACACGCGACCTGATCTCGGCGAACGAGGTCATGGCGCGCCTCGATCCGAAGCGGGTCGCGGAGGAGATCGCCGGGCCGATGAGCCAGGCGACCGAAGAGATCACGCGCGAGGTGATGGCCGAGTACCAGCCGGGCCTGTGGGACGCGATGCCCGAGCCGATGCGCCGGGTGATGATCGGCCGGGTGCGTGCCGAGTCGCCGCGCATGATCGAGTCGGTGCTCGCCGACATCCAGACCGACGTCGACGCGGTGTTCGACCTGAAGGAAATGGTCATCACCAACCTCGTCACCGACAAGGCGCTGCTGAACCGCATCTTCCAGGAAGCCGGGCGCAAGGAGTTCCGGTTCATCGCGCGTTCGGGCATCTACTTCGGCGGCACGATCGGGCTGTTGCAGATGACGCTGTGGGTGCTGTTCCACCAGCCGCTGATCATGCCCGCCTTCGGCCTGATCGTCGGCTGGTTCACCGACTGGCTCGCGCTGAAGATGATCTTCAATCCGAAGCAGCCGATCCGCATCCTCGGCATCGAGTGGCAGGGCCTGTTCCTCAAGCGGCGCAAGGAGGTCGCCGCCGACTACGGCGCGCTCATTGCGGACGAGATCATCACGCCGCGAAAGGTGATCGAGGCGATCCTGCGCGGGCCGCTGTCCGATCGCGTCTTCGCGATGGTGCGCCGGCAAGTGCAGGCCTCGCTCGACCGCAACACCGGATTGGCCAAGCCGCTGGTGGTGTTCTCCGTCGGCAGCTCGCGGTATCAGGACATGAAGCGCTCGATCACCGCGAAGATCATGCAACGACTGCCCGAGACGATGACGTACGTCGAGGACTACGCGCGCGACACGATGGACATCCGCAGCCTGCTCGTGCGCAAGATGCAGGACCTGGACGAGCTGCAGTTCGAGGCACTCATCCGTCCCGCCTTCGAGCAGGACGAATGGATCCTGATCACCGTCGGCGCCCTGCTCGGCTTCACGATGGGCGAGGTCCAGGCCCTCGTATTGGAGCACTTCGCGTCCAAGTGATCACGGATGCTCGGCAGGTAGGTTGGCACAGTGCGCCGTCGTGTTCTCCTCGCCGCGCTGGTCGCGTGTGCGGCCGCGCTGTCGGCCTGCACGTCCACCGTCTCGGGCAACGGCTCCGCGCTGTCCGGGCCGTCCTCGCACCGCACCTCGGGGCCGTCCGCCCCGTCGCAGGCGCCGGCCCGTTTCTCGGAGTGCACGCAGTTGAACCTCTCGGCGCTGCAGCTGCCGCCCGCGCGCCAGAGTGAATTGACGTTCAGCTGCGCAGCGGTCGAGGTGCCACTCGATTACAGCGACCCGTCCGGACGCACGATCGAACTCGAACTGATCAAGGTGCACGACTCGCACAACCACTCGGGCAACAGCCTGGTGGTCAATCCGGGCGGCCCGGGAGGGTCCGGCGTGTTCGCCGCGCTGAGCCTGTCCATCGAGCTCTCCGAGCGAGTGCTGTCGAGCTTCGACATCATCGGGTTCGACCCGCGCGGTGTCAGCCTGTCGACTCCGATCACCTGCCTCAGCGACACGCAGAAGGATGCGTTGAACGCGGAGTCGTTCGACATCCGCACCGCCTCGGGTTTTGCGGCTGCCAAGGCGGCCGACGCCCAGTTCGCCCAGGCCTGCAACAGCAGGTACGGCGCGGCGCTGGCGGACTACAACACGGTGCAGACGGCGAAGGACATGGACCGCATCCGCCAAGCGCTCGGCGGACAGCAGCTGAACTACCTCGGCTTCTCGTACGGCACCGAGCTGGGCGGCGTCTACGCGCACCTGTTCCCGAACAACCTGCGCGTCGCGGTTCTCGACGGCGCGGTCGATCCGCTCACCGACCCGATCACGTCGTTCGCGAATCAGATCCAGGGCTTCGAAAAGGCCTTCGACCAGTTCGCCGCGAACTGCCTCACCCGGTCCGCGTGCGCCGTGCTGGGCAACCCGCGCCAGGTCGTGTACCAGCTCGTCGCGACAGCGAATGCGCACGCGATCGCCAGCGGCACGCAGAGCGACCCGCGCTCGGCCACGAGCGGGCTCGTGCTCACCGGCGTCGCACAAGCGCTGTATTCGCAGAGCGAATGGCCCACGCTGGGCGACGCGCTCGTCCAAGCCCGTAACGGCGCGTCGGAGGGCTTGCTCAAGCTCGCGGACGAGTACAACGAACGCAGGTCGGACGGCTCGTACACGAACATTCTGGACGCCAATACCGCAATCAGCTGCAACGACTCCCCCGTCGGACCGACCGATGAAGTCATCCGCGCCACCGCGCAGCGGTGGGCGACGGCGTATCCGATGTTCGGCCTGTCGCTCGCGCAGTCGCTGTTCATCTGCCAGCAATGGCAGCCGCACCGCACGCCGGTTCCCAAGCCGACTGCGGCGACGCCGCAGAAGGTGCTCGTCATCGGCAACCTGCACGATCCGGCGACGCCGTACCAGGGCGCCACGGATCTCGCGCGAACTCTGGGCAACGCCGAGTTGCTGACGTGGGACGGCGAGGGGCATACGTCGTACTTGAGCGGCAGCACGTGCATCGACAACTACGTCAACGCATACCTGATCAGCGGAGCGCTGCCGCCGCGCAACACGACGTGCCCGCGATGACACATCAAGCACACCTGTCGGTCGACGCGCCGGCCGGAGAAGTGCTGGGCATCGCGCTCGTGATGCACGGCGGACGGTCGAAGAGCACCGCCGCGGTGAGCTCACGGCAACTGGCCGTGCTGCGCATGGTTCCGTTCGCACGGGCCCTTGCCCGCACGGGGGCGGACCAGGGACTGGCGGTCGCCCGGCTGCGCTTCGCAGTCCGCGGCTGGAACGGCGAGTTGCGCTCGCCTGTCGCCGACGTCGTGCACGCACTCGACGAACTCGCGCAGCGCTACCCGGGCGTGCCGTGCGTGCTCGTCGGGCATTCGATGGGCGGCCGCGCCGCTCTGTACGCCGCGGGACACCCGTCCGTCGCAGGTGTGATCGCTCTCGCCCCATGGCTCGAACGCGGCGATCCGGTCGCGCCACTGGCCGGCCGCCGCGTGCTCATCGCACACGGCTCGCGCGACCGCATGACGAGCGCCCGCGGCTCGGCCGCCTATGCCGCCGCGGCGCGCGCGGCGGGCGCATCGGTCACCTATGTGAGCGTCGCGGACGAGAGCCATGCCATGCTGCGGCGAGCCGGGGTGTGGCACCGGCTCGCCGCCGGTTACGCGGTCGGTGTGCTGTTCGGCACCCAGCCGGGCGGAACCGAACGCGACGCCACGGCGAATGTCGTGACAGAAGCCCTTGCCGGAGCGGGCTCACTCGTCGTGTGATGGACACGAGAGTGACGCAGAGTGGCGCAGAGGAGCGCAGATGACAGTCGTTTCGCACCAATCGGCGCAGGCTGCGCAGGCGCCGGTCGATGTCGCGCTGTGGCCCGACGTCGCGCTCGTGCCGCACAAGCCGGTGCGCGCGGCCGTCGCACGGCGGCTCTTCCGTGCTGCGGTCCGCCGCCTGCCTCTCGTCGTCGTCGAGCCGAACCACCGCACGTACGGCGGCGGGCGTGTCGGCGATCCCGTCATGACGCTCGTGCGGCCGACGTCGTTCTTCGAGCGGGTCGGCGCAACCGGCACGATCGGGTTCGGCGAGGCGTTCATGGCCGGCGATTGGACCGCCGACGATCTCGCGGCGGTGCTCACCGCGTTCGCGGCGAACCTGCGCTCGCTCGTGCCGTCGACCTTGCAGCGGCTGCGGCACGCGGTGCTCGAGAAGCTACCGGCGCACCACGACAACACGCTCGAGGGCGCGCGGCACAACATCCGTCACCACTACGACCTCTCCAACGAGCTGTTCGCGACATTTCTCGACGAGTCGCTCACCTACTCGTGCGCACTGTTCGACGGCGAACCCGAGCACTCCGGCGACGACCTCGCCGTCGCGCAGCGGCGCAAGGTCGACCGGCTGCTCGACGCGGCGCACGTGACTGCAGGCACGCGCCTGCTCGAGATCGGCACGGGTTGGGGTGAGTTGGCGATCCGCGCGGCGTCGCGCGGAGCCACCGTCACGTCCCTGACGATCTCGACAGAGCAGGCCCAGCTGGCGCGGCAGCGCATCGCCGATGCCGGGCTGTCCGATCGCGCCACCGTGCTGCTGCGTGACTACCGCGAAGCCGACGGCAGCTACGACGCGGTGGTCAGCGTCGAGATGATCGAGGCGGTCGGCGCGAACCATTGGGACGAGTACTTCGGCTCGATCGACCGGCTGCTCGTACCCGGTGGGCGGGTCGGGTTGCAAGCGATCCTGCAGGACGATCAGACCGTGCGCGCGACGAGCGACACGTACACATGGATCCGCAAGTACATCTTCCCGGGCGGTCAGCTCGCTTCGGTCGAAGCGATCCAGCGCGTGCTCGCCTCGGCGACGTCACTGCGCATCTCCGACCAGTACACCTTCGGCCGGCACTACGCGGAGACGCTGCGTCGATGGCGAGCGACGTTCGAAGCCAACGCAACGCAGGTCGCCGCGCTCGGTTTCGACGAGACCTTCCGCCGCATGTGGTCGTTGTATCTCGCGTACTCGGAAGCCGGATTCCGCACGGGTTACCTCGACGTCGCGCAGTTCACGTTGACCAAGCCGTCGCGCTGATCTCCGCGCGCCCACCGATACGGTGAGGCGTGACGGTTGTTCTCGGCCTGCTGGCGGCCATCAGCTACGGCGTCGGTGACTTCGCCGGAGCGTGGGCTTCGCGCCGGCACACCGCGCTGAACGTCCTGCTGTTCAGCTATCCGGTCGGCGCCGTCTTGATGCTCGCGTTGCTTCCGGCGTTCCCCGGCCACGTGACCGGGCGGGTCGTGTTGTTCGGCGTGCTGGGCGGCGTGGCCGGGATGATCGGCGTCGCGGTGATGTACGACCTGATGACGGTCGCGCCGATGAACATCATCTCTCCGGTGACCGCCGTGCTCGCCGCCATCGTCCCGGTCGTCGTCGGTGTCGTGGTCGGCGACCGGCCGCACGCCACGGCGTGGGCCGGGATCGTGCTCGGCGTGTGCGCGGTGCTCCTGGTGAGCCGAACGACCGACGACCATCCGCACGGACGCGTCGGCGTGCGCGTGATCTCGCTAGCGTTCGTAGCGGGACTCGGCTTCGGC
Source organism: Jatrophihabitantaceae bacterium (assembly GCA_035309605.1). Lineage (GTDB taxonomy): Bacteria > Actinomycetota > Actinomycetes > Mycobacteriales > Jatrophihabitantaceae > DATGFB01. Next base: position 17 of record DATGFB010000003.1, on the reverse strand, counting down.
TTCTACTTCGTGTTTCT
>DATGFB010000002.1:0-6824 GCA_035309605.1 Jatrophihabitantaceae bacterium | reverse complement strand
CGAGCGCTTCCGACATCAGCGTCGTGGTGATCGCACGCGACGCGGACGGGACGGCGGTCGGCACGGGCGCGCTGCGCCGGCTCGACGCGCATTCGGCCGAGGTCAAGCGCATGTATGTCGTTGAATCGCAGCGCGGCCGAGGTGTGGCGCGCGCGGTGCTCGGCGCGCTCGAGCAGTTCGCGCTCGATCAGGGCTGGACGGTGCTGCGGCTCGAGACCGGGCCGTTGCAGCACGAGGCGATCGGTCTCTACACGAGCGCGGGCTACACGCGCATCGCGAACTTCGGTGCGTACGTCGGCGCGCCGCACTCGCTGTGCTTCGAACGCGTCCTCACCGCGCAGGGCGCCGCCCGACGGTCAGAGCCGGAGCGCCTGGCGGAGTAGGCAAGCCCTGTACGTCCACGAGGCCGGCGGTGGTGAGCAGCTGCTGCGCGGCGGCGGCGTCGAGTGGGGTGCCACCGAAGGCGACAGTCTTGAACACGTTCACCGCGTTCTCGACCGCGTCGCCGGCGAACCGGCCGTGGCCGACCATGATCCAGCCGCCCGGACGCAACGCCGCGACGAGCCGTGGCACGGCCGCATGCAGTGCCGGCTCGGGCACGAACGGCGCGGGGAGCCACACCAGGTCGTACGCGTCGGTCTCGGTCAGTTCGCCTACGTCCTCGTGGCGCAGCACGACTCGATCCCGCACGTCGCTCGCGGCAACCGACGCGCCGGCGAGCGCGAGGACCCCCGGCCAGACGTCGACGCCGACGACTTCGAGCTGCGGAAAGGCTTGTGCGTACGCGATCGCGAGGGCCGCGGTGCCGGTGCCGACGTCGAGCATGCGGGCACCGGGTGCGCCGAAGCGTTCCGCGAGCCCGCCGAGCGCGGGAAGGACGAACTGCGCGAACATCGGCACGCCCTGCGCGCTGGCGCGGCCCTGGGCGATCAGCGCCTCGTCCGACTGATCCGTCCACGTGGAGCCGCCGCGCACGATCGCGGCCGTCTGCAGCAGGCCGGCCGACGTCTGGCTCGCGAACGCGCCGCGTGCATCGGGCGGCGCGGCGTGCAGCGCGTCGGACAAGCCCAGCGCGTCGAGCACGCCGGCCGCGGCGCGGGTGAGCTGCTCGTCGTGATCGATCGGGTTCAGCGCCAGGGTCAGCGCGGCGAGGCTCCACGCGTGCCGATCCCATTCGTGTGCCGCGGCTCGAAGATCGTCCATGGCCGGTAGCGTCTCGCACGTGACGGCGGTTCGCCCAGAGGTGCGGCGCGGGATCAGCGCCGCGCTGCTCGATGACGGTGACCTCGACGCCGTGCGCGACCTGCTCGAGCGTGACCCGGTCGTGAACGCGGCGGTCGCGGCGCGCGTAGCCGCAGCCGGATCGATCGAGCCGCAGCGCTTGGGCGGGCATGTTGCCGGCGTCCGGCGCGACGGCGAACTCGCGACGGCCTGCTTCGTGGGGAGCAACCTCGTGCTGATCGACGGCGACGACACGGCGTGGCCCACGCTCGCCTCGTTCGTCGCGAACCGGCCGCGGCACTGCACATCGGTCGTCGGGCGTGCCGAAGCGGTGGCCGCGGTGTGGCCGCGGCTGGCCATGTCGTGGGGCCCGCCGCGCGCGGTGCGCGCCGAGCAGCCGTTGCTCGTGCTCGACCGACCCGTGACGACCGAACAGGACCCGCAGGTGCGCCTGGTCGCACCGCATCAGCTCGATCGCTACCTCGCAGCGGCCGCGGCGATGTTCGCCGAGGAGCTCGGCGTCTCGCCGCACGTGTCACCGGGAACCGCCGCGTTCCATGCCCGCATCCGCGGCTTGATCACCGAACGGCGTGCGTTCGCGAGCGTCGACTTCCGCGGACAGGTCACGTTCAAGGCCGAGATCGGTGCGGTCTCGAGGCACACCGCGCAGGTGCAGGGCGTGTGGGTACGACCCGATCTGCGCGGTCGCGGCCTGGGCACACGAGGGCTGGCCACCGTGCTCGCGCATGCGCTCACGATCGCGCCGACCGCGAGCTTGTACGTCAACGACTTCAATGTCCCCGCGCGCAAGATGTACGCACGGCTCGGCATGCGTCAGCACGCGACCGTCGCGACCGTCCTGCTCAGCTGACGCGATTGATCCAGCTCGATAGGTTGGGCCGCGTGGGTGGCATCGACGCGGTGATCTTCGACTGGGGCGGCACTCTGACGCCGTGGCATACCGTCGAGCCGCTCGAGGCATGGCTCGCGGCGGTGGGTGACGACGACCTCGCGACCCGGCTGCTCGCCGCCGAACAGGAAGTGTGGGTTCGCAGCCGTGACGAGCACCGCAGCGCGACGCTCGCCGAAGTGTTCGCTGCGGTCGACGTCGCGCACACCGAGGAGATGTTGCGCTCGTTCCACGAGTGGTGGGAGCCGCACACGTTCCTCGACCCGGACGTGCCGGAATTGTTCGCGGCGCTGCGCGAACGCGACATCCGCGTGGGCGTGCTGTCGAACACGATCTGGCCGCGCAGCGAGCACGAGCGGATCTTCGAACGCGACGGAGTACTCGACCTCATCGACGGCGCCGTGTACACGTCCGAGATCCCGTGGACCAAGCCGCATCCCGAGGCGTTCCGTGCCGCGCTCGACGCGGTCGACGTGAGCGACCCGGCAAGCGCGGTGTTCGTGGGGGATCGGCTGTTCGACGACATCCACGGCGCGAAGTCCGTCGGCATGCGCGCGGTACTGGTGCCGCACAGCGACATTCCGGTCACGCAGCTCGGGCCGGTCGAAGGCGAGCCGGACGCGATCATCGACCGGCTCAGCGAGTTGGTGAGCGTCGTCGACGCGTGGCGCTGAAACCGCTTGGTCGGCGGGCCGCACAAGAGCACACTTGCCACTCGTGTCCATCTCGATCCGCCATGCGACAGCTGCCGACCGCGACGCGATCACCGCGCTCGACTCGGCCAGCTTCGGCACCGGTTGGAGCGACGAGCAATACGCGGACGAGCTCGGCGTGCACGACATCGAACGCTTCGTGCTGGCCGTCGAGAACGAGCAGATCGTGGGCATCGCGGCGGACGCGCGGCTCGCGATGACCGTGCCCGGCGGCGAACTGCCGGTCCGCGGCGTCACCTGGGTCGGCGTCGACGTGACGCACCGCCGCCGCGGTGTGCTGACCGCGTTGATGCGCGCGCAGCTGTCCGAGTACCGCGACGAGGGCATCCCGGCCGCCGTGCTCTGCGCGAGCGAGAGCAGCATCTACGGCCGCTTCGGCTATGGAGCGGCCACCTTCGTCCGCAAGACCGAGATCCACCGCCGGCGCGCAACGCTGCGCACTCGTGGCGACGCGACGAACGTGCGCCGCGTCGCGAAGGACGAAGCGCGCAAGCGGATGCCGGAGATCCACGAGCGCTGGCGTGCGCAGACACCGGGCGCGATCGCGCGATCTGACGCGATGTGGGACTTCGTGACGCTCGACAAGGAGCACTGGCGCAACGGCATGTCGTCGATGTACTACCTGCTCCACGACGACGGCTACATCGCCTACCGGGTCAAGAGCGAGTGGAGCGAAGGCGACCCGCGCCACCTGTGCTGGATCGCCGACTACGTCCCGGTGACTCCGCAGGCGCATCACGACCTGTGGCAGGTGCTGCTCGACCACGACCTCGTCGCCCGGATCGAGAGCTACCACATCCCGCTCGACGACCCGCTGCCACATCTGCTGACCGACGGCAGGCAGGTGCGTACGACGCATGTCGGCGACGGCGTGTGGGTGCGTCCAGTCGATGTCGCGGCCATGCTGACCGCACGGACCTACGCGGTGGACATCGACGTAGTACTCGACGTTCGCGACGAGCTCTTCGGCGATCGGCGCGTGCGTCTGGCCGGCGGCCCGGAAGGTGCCAGCTGCACGTCGAGCGATGCGCCGCCGGACGTCACGCTCGACGTGTCGTCGCTCGGTGCGCTGTACCTGGGCGGAGTACGTCTCGCACCGCTCGTCGCGGCCGGCCTCGTCCGTGTCGAGGACGCCACGACCTCGACCCGGCTCGACCGCGCGTTGCTCGCGGATCGCGCACCGACGCACGGTACGCAGATCTGACGTTCAGATTCCGGGGAAGGCGACCGTGCTCGCAGCGACGCCCGCGCTGAGCCGCCACTGGGTCGCGCGCACGGCGCTGTCGATCAACGCCTGCTGTGCGCTCGTGCGCACGGACGCATCGCCGCCGGGCACCGCCGCGACCGAGTACAGATATCGCCACGCCGACGAGCACGCGGTTTCGATCCGCACGGCGAGATCGAGCGCGGCCTTCGGCGATGACACGGGGTACAGCGCCGGATAGTCCGCGAGCGGCGCGACGGGCGTCTGCCCTGTGGCGAACAGCGCGGCTTGCGTCGCATCGCGCAACGTTGCGTGCGCCTGTTGCATCGTGCGCGCTCGAGCGCGTTCGGCAGCCGACGCGAGACGTGGGCCGAGCAGGCCGTAGCCGAAGAACGCCTGGTGCTCGCTCGCCAGCGCCGCCTGCCATGCGTCGATCAACGGAGTGCTGGTCACGCGAGCACCTCGGCGTGGCTCGCTTCGGACGCGGCGATGCTCGCGAGCAGCACGGCGACCCGCCCGTCCAGTCGGGCTGCTGCGGCGGCGGCCCGCGTCGCAGCAGCGGACTCGGCGGCGCGCAGCTGGAGTCGCGACGCAGGAGCGGTCTGCACCGGCGCGGTGGGCACCTGGGCGGGCGCGTAGTCGCGCAACGCGGCGACGAGCGCATCGGCATGTGCGCCGTGGTCGGCCCGGATCGCCGCGACGGCGCCGTGTGCCACGGAGCCGCGTGCGACTGCGTACTCGACACGCGCGATCAGCGTCCACTCCGCCGACAGCGCGGCCACGAGGTCGGCTGGTGCCGGTATGCCCGAATGATGCGGGTGCAACCGCCGCAGCTCGCCTGCGGCGACGCCGCCGCCGGCGCCGAGCACGACCGCAGCAGTGCCCACAAGGACCGCGCGGCGCGACACGCGCCGGTCGCGCGCGGACGGCGGTCCCAACATCGTCATGACCGCCTGAGTGTTCCAGAGCCGATAAGCTCGGCGTCCCATAACTTCAGTACAGGAGCGAGCCATGTCGACCGCCGGGCCAGCAGAGACGCGCCAGCGGCTGCTCGCCTTGCTCGCTCCCGTGGTGACCGCCGCCGGCTACGACCTCGAGGACGTCACGATCACGCCCGCGGGACGGCGCAGCCTGGTCCGGGTGAGCGTCGACGCCGACGGCGGCATCGACCTCGACGCGGTCGCCGAGGTTTCGCGCCTCGTGTCGGACGCGCTCGACGCCGAGACGCCGGGCGGAGCGACGTTCGCCGATCCGTACGTGCTCGAGGTGAGCTCGCCCGGCGTCGACCGGCCGCTGACCGAGCAGCGGCACTGGCGGCGCAACGCGAACCGGCTCGTCTCCGTCAGCGTCGGCGATGCGAATGTCGTCGGCCGGATCAGCGCTGTCGACGACAACGGCGTCACACTTCTTGTACGAGGGACACCGCACCACGCCACGTGGGCCGAACTCGGACCGGGCAAGGTCCAGGTCGAGTTCAGCCGCGATGCCGACGAGAAGGAGGACTGACATGGTCCACGTCGACATCGCCGCACTACGCAGCATCGAACGTGAGAAGGAGATCTCGTTCGACACGATCATCGACGCCCTCGAAACGGCATTGCTGACGGCCTACAAGCACACGCCGCATTCGATGCCGCACGCGCGGGTGGTGATCGACCGCAAGACCGGCGATGTCGTGGTGTGGGCGCAGGACTTCGGCGCGGACGGCGAACTCATCGAGGAGTACGACGACACCCCCACCGACTTCGGGCGTATCGCGGCGATGACGGCGCGTCAGGTGATCCTGCAGCGGCTGCGCGACGCCGAACACGACCAGACCTTCGGTGAGTACTCCGGACGCGAGGGCGACATCGTGACCGGTGTCGTGCAGGCCGACGCGCAGGCTGCCCAGCGTGGGCTCGTGCTGATCGACATCGGCAAGGTCGAGGCGTTGTTGCCTCAGTCCGAGCAGGTGCCGGGGGAGGAGTACACGCACGGCACGCGCATCAAGTGTTACGTGGTCGGTGTCGTGCGCGGTGTCCGCGGCCCGCAGGTCACGGTGAGCCGCACGCATCCCAATCTCGTGCGCAAGTTGTTCGCGCTCGAGGTGCCCGAGATCGCGGACGGCAGCGTCGAGATCGTCGGCGTCGCGCGCGAGGCCGGGCACCGCAGCAAGATCGCGGTACGCAGCACCGTCGCGGGCCTGAACGCCAAGGGCGCCTGCATCGGCCCGATGGGGCAGCGCGTACGCAACGTCGTCGCCGAGCTGCACGGCGAGAAGATCGACATCATCGACTGGGCGGAGGACCCGGCGACCTACGTCGGCAACGCGCTCTCACCGGCGCACGTCGTCAGCTCGCACGTCGTGGACGAGGCGACTCAGTCGGTACGCGTCGTCGTACCCGACTTCCAGCTCTCGCTGGCGATCGGCCGCGAGGGGCAAAACGCCCGCCTCGCGGCGCGGCTCACCGGCTGCCGTATCGACATCCACAGCGACAGCGAGGACACGTCGACCGCACCCCCGCCGCGCTCCCAGCCGCCGGACGAGACGACCGCGTCGGACGACACTCCCGACCGCGGGGAGTAGACTGCGTGGCGGCCGTGCGCACGTCCACGGCATCCCAGCCGGTACCGACCGGGCCCCACGGCCCGATCCGCACCTGCGTCGGATGCCGGCAGCGCGCCGCGGCCGCCGAACTGCTCCGGGTCGTCGCGGCTCCGGGAGCGGGTGGGGCAGCCGAGGCGGCCCGCATCGTTCCCGATCCACGGCACCGGGCGCGGGGCCGAGGTGCCTGGT
>DATGFB010000001.1:0-3624 GCA_035309605.1 Jatrophihabitantaceae bacterium | reverse complement strand
GGGCGCATCCTCGCCGCTGACGGCACCTTCGATGCGCATCGGCGCCACGGCGCCCGGCGCACCGATGTTGTGCGCACGCAGCCGCCACAACGGCTCATGCCCGTTCTCGCAGACGAGCTCGGACCAGTGACAGTTCGCAAGCGGTCCCAGCACGTGCACGTTCTGCGACAGTCCCAACAAGCGCGAGCTCAACGCCATCGCGGTCGCGCTGTGCGTGACGACGAGCGCGATCGGCACGTCGGGCAGCTCGCAAAACGCTGCGTACGCACGAGCAGCGACGTTCTCGCGCGTCTCACCGCCCCGCCGGCTCACATCGCGCCCGGCGATCCAGTCGGCGAACTCGTCCGGGTACCGCGCCGCGACCTCGTCGCGGGTGAGTCCTTCCCAATGCCCGAGCGATCGCTCGCGCAGGCGCGCGTCGGGCAGTACCTCGAGTCCGGCGCGCTCCGCGACCGGCACCGCGGTCTGCATCGCGCGCGCCGCGTCGGAGCTGACGACGACGTCCGGTTGCAGCGCGGCGATCAGGTCCGCGACGACGTAGGCCTGCGCCACGCCGACCTCGTCGAGCGGCGGGTCGGCCTGTCCCTGGAAACGTCGTTCGGCGTTCCATGCGGTGCGTCCGTGCCGCAGCAGCACGAGCCTGCGTGTCGTCACTGCGAGCTGCTCGCCCTTGCCGTGGCGTCGGGGGTGAACGGGATGAACGGGCAGTCCTTCCAGAGCCGCTCGAGTGCGTAGAAGACGCGCTCTTCCTGGTGTTGGACGTGCACGACGACATCGGCGTAGTCGAGCAACACCCAGCGTCCGTCGCGGCGCCCCTCGCGCCGCATGGGCTTGGCGCCTACCCGGCGCAGTTGCTCCTCGACCTCGTCGACGATCGCCTCGACCTGGCGTTCGTTGTTGCCTGTGGCAATGACGAACACGTCGGTGATCGCGAGCCGGTCGCTGACATCGATGAGCACGATGTCGGTGGCGAGCTTGTCAGAGGCGGCACTGGCGGCCACCAAGGCGAGCTCGCGGGCCTCGTTCGTTGCGGTCACGGGGGTCCAGCCTACGGGTCACCGGTACCGCTGGGCCGCGGTGCGGACTTGCGCGAGGTAAGCGCCACCGAAAAGCACGGCGTGCACGAGCAGAGGGAACAACTGCCAGAGCACGACCCGCTCGCGCCAGCCGTCGGCGAGCGGGCTGATCTCCTGATACGCCGCCAGGGTTCGCGCCGGCACCCGCCCGAAGAGGGCGAGCATCGCAAGGTCGATCTCGCGATGTCCGCCGTACGCCGCGGGATCGATCAGCCACGCGCGACCGCGTTCGTCGGCCAGCACGTTGCCGCTCCAGAGGTCGCCGTGCAGTCGCGCGGGCGGCTCGGCCGGTGCGTCTACGCGGACCCGTTCGACGTCCGCCGCGAGCCCGACGCGGTGCGCCAGCGGCAGGCACCGATGCTCGAGGTAGTAGCTGTTCCAGTCGTCGCCCTCGGGCGAGTCGAGTTCGCACATCCCGACGAAGAAGCGGCCGGGCGCGGGCAGCGAACCGAACCGCGGCGCGCCGGCGGCATGCACGGTCGCGAGCATCCGTCCGAGATCCTCCTCGCCGGCGCCGTCCAGCGGGCCGGGCCGAATCCGCTGCAGCACCAGCACGCCCGGCTGTTCGTCGACGATCGACGGCACCCGCGCGCCCGCCTCGGCGAGCCAGCGCAACCCGGCCGCTTCGAGCGGCGCCGGATCACGCTTGACGAAGTTCATCGAGCAGCCGGCTGCATCCGGCCTGGACGATGTCGAGCACTTCGTCGAACGCGGCTGCGTCTCCGTAGTACGGGTCGGGCACCTCGACATCGGCCAGCATGCGCAGCTTGTGTTCGGTCCCGCGTGGTGCGCGGCGGCGCAGCTCGCGCAGGTTCTCGCGGTCCATCGCGACGACGAGGTCGAAATCGTCGAAGTCGCGCGTCTGGATCTCACGCGCGTGCCCGTCCACGGTGATGCCACGCGCCGCGGCCGCCTGCCTCGCGCGTCGGTCCGGCGACTGACCGGCGTGCCAGTTACCCGTTCCGGCGCTGTCGATCTCGAACTCCTCGGTGCAGCCTGCAGCCGTGACGAGATGCCGCATCACGCCCTCCGCTGTCGGCGATCTGCAGATGTTGCCCATGCAGACGAACAGGATGCGCGTCGTCACGAGAGGTAGAGGCGGTGCTTGTTGATGTACTGCACGACACCGTCGGGGACGAGGTACCAGACCGGTTGCCCGGTCGCGACACGCGTACGCACGTCGCTGGACGAGATCGCCATCGCCGGCACGTCGACGAGCGTCACCGAGTCGACGGGCAGGTGGGCGGCCGACAGGTCGTAGCCGGGACGGGTGACGCCGACGAAATGCGCGAGCTTGAGCGCGTCCTCGGCGTGCCGCCAGGTCAGGATCTGCGCGAGCGCGTCGGCGCCGGTAATGAAGTACAGGTCCGCGTCCGGCCGCAATGCGGCGATGTCGTGGATCGTGTCGACCGTGTACGTGGGGCCGCCGCGGTCGATGTCGGCGCGGCTCACCCAGAAGCGCGGGTTCGACGCGGTCGCGATGACCGCCATCAGATAGCGGTGCTCGGCCGGGCTGACCCGGCGCTCGGACTTCTGCCACGGCTCGCCCGTGGGCACGAACACGACCTCGTCGAGGTCGAACCGCGACGCCACCTCCGAAGCCGCGACGAGGTGGCCGTGGTGGATCGGGTCGAACGTGCCACCCATGATGCCCACGCGCATTGCCGCATCCTAGGTGAGCGCCCTCGCATACGTCTGGGCGACGAGGTCGACGCCGTAGCTGTGGTGGGGTCGCTCGTCGACGAGTTCGAAGCCGCGGTCCAGGTAGATGCGCCGCGCTGCGACGAGCGGGTGATTCGTCCAGAGCACCATTCGGCGGTATCCGGCCGCGCGCGCGAAGTCGAGGCAGGTGTCGACCAGTCGTGCACCGAGCTGCTGACCGCGCGCCGAGGGATCGACCAGCAGGATGCGCAACCGCGCCGTGTCGTCGTCCTCGCGCACACAGAACACGCAGCCGACGCGGCGGCCGTCGAACTCGGCGATCCACGCAGCCTCGCGCTGCGGATCGTGCTGGGCGGCGTAGTCGGCGACGATGCGCGCGACGAAGCCCTCGAACGTCTCGTCCCAGCCGAACTCGGCGGTGTAGACCTCGCCGTGCGCCTGCACTACCCAGCCGAGGTCGCCGGGCAGGCCGAGTGGCCGGATCGTGGCCGCGACTGTCTGTGTCATGCGCGCCTCCTGCGACTGACACGACTGTATCAGTAGACTCGGCGGACGTGGCAGCGACTTCTTCAGCGCGCCGGGACGAACTCGTCGAGGCCGCGTATGCGTACGTGCTCGAGCAGGGTCTGGCGGGTGTGTCGCTGCGTCCGGTCGCGGAAGCGATCGGCTCGAGCACGGGAGTGCTCCGCTTTCTCTTCGGGTCCAAGGACGGCCTGGTACGGGCCGTGCTCGCGCGCGCGCGCCAGGACGAGCTGCGGGTGCTCGACGTCGTCGATGGCGGTCCCGGTGGGCTTGCCGACGTTGCGATGCGCGTGTGGGAATGGCTGCGTCTCCCGGCGCACCGAGCAGCGCTCGTTCTCTGGACCGAGTCGTACGCCGCCTCGTT